>NZ_JBOZRT010000130.1:0-8065 GCF_050789165.1 Azospirillum sp. | reverse complement strand
TCAGCAGCCCGGCGAAGCCGATCAGCAGGTTGAAGGCGCAGGCGAACAGCGCGAAGCACAGCACCTTCATCAGGAACACCGGGTACAGCACGAACGGCGCCACCCCGGCCAGCAGCAGCCCGGCGCCCACCAGCAGCGGCAGGCGGCTGGCGTCGGCGGAGGTACGGCCGCCCAGGACGGCCACATTGGTGTCGGCAGACATGGCTCAGCGCTCCCGTCCGAAGAGGCCCGCGGGCTTGATGAGGAGGACGATCGCCATCACCACGAAGATGACGATGTTCGAGGCTTCCGGGTAGAAGACCTTGGTCAGCCCTTCGAGCAGCCCGAGGCCGAGGCCCGTGACGATGGCGCCGAGGATCGAGCCCATGCCGCCGATCACCACCACCGCGAAGACGATGATGATCAGGTTGGAGCCCATCAGCGGGTTGACCTGGTAGATCGGTGCCGCCAGCACGCCGGCCAGCCCCGCCAGCGCGACGCCGAAGCCGTAGGTGGCGGTGATCATCACCGGCACGTTGATGCCGAAGGCCTGCACCAGCACCGGATTCTCGGTGGCGGCGCGCAGGTAGGCGCCGAGCTGCGTACGCTCGATGGCGTACCAGGTGCCGGCGCACACCACCAGCGAGGCGACGACCACCCAGGCCCGGTAGTTGGGCAGGAACATGAAGCCGAGGTTCTGTCCGCCCTTCAGCGCGTCGGGGATCGGGTACGGCATGCCCGAGGAGCCGAACTGGTGGCGGAACGCGCCCTCCAGCATCAGCGCGATGCCGAAGGTGAGCAGCAGGCCGTAGAGGTGGTCCAGCTTGTACAGCCGGCTCAGCATGGTCTTCTCCAGCGCCACGCCGAACAGCCCGACCAGCACCGGCGCCAGCAGCAGCGCCAGCCAGTAGCCGACGCCCGCCCACTGCAGCAGCATCCAGGCGACGAAGGCGCCGACCATGTACTGCGCGCCGTGCGCGAAGTTGATGACGTTCAGCATGCCGAAGATGACCGCCAGACCGAGACTGAGCAGCGCGTAGAACGAGCCGTTGATCAGACCCAGCAGGAGCTGTCCGAAGAGGACCTGGGGCGCCACCCCAAGCAGCTCGAACATGATCCGACCCTCCCTGTCGTATGGGTTCTTGTTATGCGAGCGCTTGCCCCCTCCCCATCCCTCCCCCGCTTCGCGGGAGAGGGGGCATCGATTCCCTCCACCGCGCAGCGGGGGAGGGTTAGGGAGGGGGCAAAATCGCCGTTACTTCACCAGCGGACAGCCGCTCTCCTTCGGGTCGAGGAAGGCCTGCTCGGCCGGGATGGTCTTCACGATCTTGTAGTAGTCCCACGGCCCCTTGGACTCCGCCGGGGTCTTCACCTGGGCCAGGAACATGTCGTGCATCATGCGGCCGTTGGCCGCGACCTTGCCCTTGGCGAACATGTCGTCCACCGGCAGTTCCCTCATCTTCGCCGCCACCTTGTCCGGATCGTCGGAGCCGACCTCCTTGACCGCCTTCAGGTAGTGCTTGACCGCCGAGTAGACGCCGGCCTGCACCATCGACGGCGCCTTGCCGGTCTTCTCCATGAACTTCTTCGACCAGGCGCGCTTGGCGTCGTCCTGGTCCCAATAGAAGCCGGTGGTCAGCATCAGCCCCTGCGCGGTCTGCAGGCCCAGCGCGTGGATGTCCTGGATGAACAGCAGCAGGCCGGCGAGGCTCTGGCCGCCCTGGGTGATGCCGAACTCGGCGGCCTGCTTGACGGCGTTGGTGGTGTCGCCGCCGGCGTTGGCCAGCCCGATCACCTGGGCGCCCGAGCCCTGCGCCTGCAGCAGGAACGACGAGAAGTCCGAGGTGCCCAGCGGGTGGCGCACCGCGCCGTTCACCTTGCCGCCGAGCTGCTTGACCATGGTGGTGGTCTCGTTCTCCAGCGAGTGGCCGAAGGCGTAGTCGGCGGTCACCATGTACCAGGACTTCTTGCCCTGCTCGACCAGCGCGCGGGCGGTGCCGGCGGCCATGGCGTGGTTGTCGTAGGTCCACTGGAAGCCGTAGGGCGAGCAGGTCTTGCCGGTCAGGTCGGTGGAGCCCGGGCCGGACATCAGGAAGATGCGCTTCTTGTCCTTGGTGATGCCCTGCACCGCCAGCGCCGCGGCGGAGTTCGGCACGTCGGCGACGACGTCCACCTTCTCGGTGTCCACCCACTGGCGGGCGAGGTTGGCGGCGATGTCGGCCTTGTTCTGGTGGTCGCCGACGATGATCTCGATCTTGGCGCCGCCGACGGCGTTGCCGAACTCCTCGGCCGCCATGCGGGCCGCCACGGCCGAGCCCTCGCCCGCGAGGTCGGCGTAGATGCCCGAGCGGTCGTTCAGCACGC
Organism: Azospirillum sp.; assembly: GCF_050789165.1. NCBI lineage: Bacteria > Pseudomonadati > Pseudomonadota > Alphaproteobacteria > Rhodospirillales > Azospirillaceae > Azospirillum > Azospirillum sp. The sequence continues at coordinate 5,722 of NZ_JBOZRT010000130.1, read as the reverse complement.
CGATCTTGATCACGTTGTCGGACATCTGCGCCTGCGCGGCGCCGGAGGCCAGGGCGGCGAACGCGACGCCGGCCAGAAGAATGGTACGCATGGTGTGTCTCACTCCCTCGTTGATTTGCTTGATCAATTCCTTCCCCGGCCGTCATCCCCGCGAAGGCGGGGATCCATGCTTCCCGAAAGAGCACGCGGCGCGAGGTATGGATCCCCGCCTTCGCGGGGATGACGACAAAAGAAACGGATGGTAAACGGGCCTACACCCCCAGGTACTCGTGCAGCTTGCCCATGTTGGCTTCCAGCTCGTCGTTGGGGATCATGTCGACGATGTGCCCCTCCTCCATCACGTAATGGCGGTCGGCGATGGTGGAGGCGAAGCGGAAGTTCTGCTCCACCAGCAGGATGGTGAAGCCGCGCTGCTTCAGCTCGCGCACCGCCACGCCGATCTGCTCGATGATGACCGGGGCGAGGCCCTCGGTCGGCTCGTCCAGCAGGATCAGGTTGGCGCCGGTGCGCAGGATGCGGGCGATGGCCAGCATCTGCTGCTCGCCGCCCGACAGCCGGGTGCCCTGCGTGCTGCCGCGGCCCTTCAGGTTGGGGAACAGGGTGTAGATCTGCTCCACCGTCATGCCGCCGGGCTTGACCACCGGCGGCAGCGTCAGGTTCTCGTCCACGCTCAAGCTAGCGAAGATCCCGCGCTCCTCCGGCACGTAGCCGATGCCGAGCCGCGGCACCTTGTGCTGCGCCAGCCCGATCAGCTCCTGCCCCTGGAACTTGATGGATCCCGTGCGCTTGGACACGACGCCCATGATGGAGCGCATGGTGGTGGTCTTGCCGGCGCCGTTGCGGCCCAGCAGCGTGACCACCTCGCCCTGCCGCACCTTCAGCGACACCCCGTGCAGCACGTGGGATTCGCCGTAGTAGGCGTGCAGGTCCTCGATCTCCAGCATTGCCGTGGTGGTGAAGGCGCCGTCAGGCATGCCCGGTTCCCCCATGTCCAGTCCCCATGTAGGCTTCCATGACCTGCGGGTTGCGCGAGACCTCGGCGTACGGCCCTTCGGCCAGGATCTCGCCGCGCCGCAGCACGGTGATGGTGTCGGAAAGGTCGGCGACGACCGAGAGGTTGTGCTCGACCATCAGGATGGTGCGGTTGGCCGACACCCGCCTGATCAGCTGGGCGGTGCGGTCGATGTCCTCGTGCCCCATGCCGGCCATCGGTTCATCCAACAGCAGAACCTCGGGATCGAGCGCCAGCGTCGTGGCGATTTCCAGCGCGCGCTTGCGCCCGTAGGGCAGCTCGGCCGCCAGATGCCCGGCGTAGTCGGTGAGGCCGACGTCGCGCAGCAGCTCCTCGGCGCGGTCGTGCAGCCCGTGCAGCGACGCCTCGGCGCGCCAGAAGTGGAAGCTGGTGCCGAGCGGCCGCTGCAGCGCGACGCGCACGTTCTCCAGCACGCTCAGGTGCGGGAACACGGCGGAGATCTGGAAGGAGCGCACCAGCCCCATGCGGGCGATGTCGGCCGGCCTGGTGGCGGTGATGTCCTTGCCCCTGTAGAGGATGGCGCCGCGCGTCGGCGCCAGGAACTTGGTGAGCAGGTTGAACACCGTGCTCTTGCCGGCTCCGTTGGGACCGATCAGCGCGTGGATGGTGCCGCGGCGGACCCGCAGGTTCACGTCCTTGACGGCGACGAAGCCCTTGAACTCCTTCGTCAGCCCCTTGGCCTCTAGAATGGTGTCGTGGTCCATTCGGATCCTCTTTCTCCCTGCCGTTCCCGCCGGCGTCCCGGACCGACGGACCGTGCCGAGGGGGTGGCACGGTCCACGCGCGATCCGCCGGCCGGGGGAGCCGAAAACGAACGGACCGCGCTCCGATCCGGGAGACTCCCGCGGGAACCCTCCCTGCGTCGCCTTTGCCGGCGGGCGGAACCGCCCGGCCGGTGACGACCTTGGCGCTTTCATCTGCACACGGTGTGCCAAATCGACGCAGGCACGGCGGGAATGGCGGATTGTCAGGGATTCGGACGGAATCTCCGCCTTTCGGCAAGGACCGCTTCGGCCGGAAGTGTCGGATCGCCGGACGCCGAGTGTCGGGGATGCCGGACACATGCTACGCTGTGCACCCTCCCCTGTGTTGCGGAGGAGGGGGCAACGACCCGTAACCCAGGCGGGAACTCCGCCCCCGCCGGCACGGTTCCACTCACGGCGTTTCGCAGGAGCAGTCCGATGCAGCTGAAGGTGCTCGCCCTTGTCCTTGCCGGGGGGAAGGGAACCCGGCTGATGCCGCTGACCCAGGAGCGCGCCAAGCCGGCCGTGCCCTTCGGCGGCAAGTACCGCATCATCGACTTCGTGCTGTCGAACCTGGTGAACTCCGGCGTCTATTCGATCTACGTGATGACGCAGTTCAAGAGCCAGTCGCTGATCCAGCACCTGCGCGACGGCTGGCAGTTCGGCGGCATGCTGAACAACCAGTTCATCGTCCCGGTCCCTGCCCAGATGCGCTCGGAGGGGGAGGAGTGGTACCGCGGCACCGCCGACGCGGTGTACCAGAACGCCAACCTGATCGAGCAGTCGGAGCCCGACCTCGTCCTGCTGTTCGGCGCCGACCACGTCTACCGCATGAACGTGCGGGCGATGATCGAGTACCACATGCAGAAGGGCGCCGACGTCACCATCTCCGCGCTGCCCGTCGACAAGAAGTTCGCCAAGGACTTCGGCGTCCTGCAGGTGGACGCGGAGAACCGCATCACCGGCTTCATCGAGAAGCAGGCCGACGCGCCCACCATCCCCGGCCAGCCGGACAGCGTGCTGGCCTCGATGGGCAACTACATCTTCTCGCGCAACTGCCTGCTGAAGATGGTCTACGAGGACGCGCAGCGGCCGGGCAGCAGCCACGACTTCGGCAAGGACATCCTGCCGCGGCTGATCGGCTCCTCGTCGATGTTCGCCTACGACTTCACGACCAACCGGATCCCGGGGCAGGTGGAGAACCAGCCGGTCTACTGGCGCGACGTCGGCACGCTGGAGGCCTATTACGAGGCCAACATGGACATGCGGGCCATCGACCCGCCCATCGACATCTACAACCGCGCCTGGCCGCTGCGCACCGCCGGCTATTCCGACCCGCCGGCCAAGTTCGCCTTCGACGACGAGGGGCGGCGCGGCATGGCGGTGGACTCCGTCATGGCGGGCGGCTGCATCGTCTCCGGCGGCAGCGTGCGGCGCTCGGTGCTGGGGCGCTTCGTGCGCGTGCACTCCTACGCCGAGGTGGAGGACAGCATCATCTTCGACAACGTCGACATCGGGCGCGGGTGCAAGGTCCGCCGCGCCATCATCGAGAAGAACGTGCGCATCCCGCCGGGGACCCGCATCGGCTACGACCCGGAGGAGGACGCCCGGCGCTACCACGTCACCGACACGGGCATCGTCGTGGTGGGCGGCCCGCGGTCGCCGGTCAACCTGACGGTGATGACGGTCTAGGGGGAAAACGGCCAAGGGGGCACCCCCTCCCCCTGCCCCACCCCTATCACCATTGCCCTGCTTCCCGCCGCCCTCGTCCGGCCTTAGCCTTGACGGACGTCCGCGCAATCGTTTGACTGCGGCCACGGATCCGGACTTCCTGGGGTAACGGCACGATGACGCTCGACGAACCGCTGAAGGGCCTGCGACTGCTCGTGGTCGAGGACGAGGCGATGGTCGCCATGATGCTTGAGGACATGCTGGGCGACCTCGGCTGCGAGGTCGTCGGTCCGGCCGGCAGCGTGGCGCGCGCCCAGGAACTGGCACAGGGCGAAGCAGGGCTGGCGGCCGCCATCCTCGACGTCAACCTCGGCGGACTGCCGATCTATCCGGTGGCCGAAACGCTGAAGGCGCGCGGCGTGCCCTTCGTGTTCATCACCGGCTACGGTGCGGCCGACCTCGACGATCGCTTCGCCGACGCCCCCACCGTGCAGAAGCCGTTCAGCATGCCGGCGCTGCGCGACACCCTCGTAAAGGTGATTGGCTAGGAAAACTCCCTACCCGGCCATGCGCCAGCGGCGCGGGCGCTGGCCGAGGCGGTCGACGCGGTCCATCAGTTCGCCCACTTCGATCGCGTCGTCCAGGTGGCCGTAGCGCGCCAGCGTGCGGGCATAGGTGGCCAGCGCGCCGATCACGGCCCGCTCGTCGGTAACGCCGTGCGCCGGCTTGCCCGCGCGGTCGACGATCAGCACGCCGAGCGCCGCGAGGGCCTCCGCCACGTCGGTGACGGCCTGGGTGAGCGCCGCGTCGTCGTGTTCCACGGCGTTGAGGACCGGCTCAAGGACGTCGGCGAGCGCGGTGCCGTCGGTGGGCCAGGTGCTGCTGCTCATGATCCATCGCTCCGGGAGGTTCCCAAAGGGGTTCTCCTTTATTTCCTTTGACAGCCAGGGGCCGCGATCAGGGCCTCGATACGAAGAACAACCCAGAACGCCATTCAGCCCCAGGGCCTACCCGAAAGAGCGGCAAGCGCCGATTCAGCGCGTGTTGCGCGCGGGTGGGGGTGGGCGTGAGGCCCCCTCCCTAACCCTCCCCCGCTGTCGCGGGAGAGGGAACTCCGCTGCTGTGTCGGCAGCTCCCTCCATCGCGCAAGCGGGGGAGGGATGGGGAGGGGGCAAGTGCCGACACCTCGACCCAGGTCAAATCGACGCAGACCCGCTCAATTAACTCAATTCGAGTTAATTACGCCCCGCCCCACCCCCATTTCGCCAGACCGCATTGCGCTACATCAATGCGCATCACTGGTATGACCACTTAGAAGCCCTGCAACCGAAAAACAACGGCTGCTCTCTGGAGGACGCTCAAGATGTTCCAGGTCCGTTTCCACGGGCGTGGCGGGCAAGGCGTGGTCACGGCCGCCGAAATGCTCTCCGTCGCCGCCTTCAAGGAAGGCAAGCACGCCCAGGCCTTTCCCAGCTTCGGATCCGAGCGCACGGGGGCTCCCGTCGTCTCCTTCTGCCGCATCGACGACAAGGAGATCCGGCTGCGCGAGCCCATCATGGTGCCCGACGCGCTCATCATCCAGGACCCGACGCTCTTCCACTCGGTGGACGTCTTCCAGGGCCTGCCGGAGACCGGGTTCGTGCTGATCAACTCGGCCCGCGGCTTCGACGAGCTGCACATCGCCGACTACATCGCCCGCTTCCCCAAGGGGCACGCGGTGTGCGTGCCGGCCAGCGACATGGCGAAGCTCCACGTCGGCCGGCCGCTGCCCAACGCGGCGCTGCTCGGCGGCTTCGCGGCCGTCACCAAGCAGATCGAGATCGAATCGGTCCTCGCCGCCATCCGCGAGACCTTCCCCGGCAAGATCGGCGAGGCCAACGCCCGCGCCGCCACCGCCGCGTACGAACACTGCCTCGTCTGATCCGGGAGAACGCAGCATGCTGAAGCAGGTCGAAGGCAGCCACGCCATGGCGGAAGCCATCGCGCTCTGCCGCCCCGAGGTCGTCTGCGCCTACCCCATCACCCCCCAGACCCACATCGTGGAAGGGCTGGCGGAGCTGGTGCGCGACGGTCACCTGAAGAACTGCGAGTACATCAACGTCGAGTCCGAGTTCGCGGCGCTGTCCGTCGCCATCGGCTCCTCGGCGGCCGGTGCCCGCACCTACACCGCCACCGCGTCCCAGGGCCTGCTGTACATGATGGAGGCGGTCTACAACGCCTCCGGCCTCGGCCTGCCGATCGTGATGACGCTGGGCAACCGGGCCATCGGCGCGCC
>NZ_JBOZRT010000129.1:0-32008 GCF_050789165.1 Azospirillum sp. | reverse complement strand
TTGGGGTCGCCGCACACCGGCCGGGGCTACAGGTCGACGAGGAGGAAAGGCCGGTCGCCGCCGGGGACGCGGTTGTTGTTGTAGGTCGTCAGGCTGTCGGACCAGCTGGCACCCAGCGTCTGGTCGAAGACGGGCGTGATGGTGCCCTCCGCGTGCAGCGGCACGTGGAACAGGCTGCGCTGGCCGTCGCCGGTCTCGGCGGCGAAGTACAGGCGGTCGTCGTGCACGGTCAGGCTGCTCGGGATCGCGTTGGCCGCGCCGGGGGCAAGGTCCGCGACGAGCTGCGGCGCCGCGCCGGGGGTATCGAGGTCGAGGTGGAAGAGTTCGATGCCGGTGGCGTCGGTCTGCGCGGCGAAGAAGAGGTCGCCGCCGGCCGCGGTGACGTGCCAGATGTTCTTCAGCCCGAGGGCCGTCCCGTCGCCCACCTTGACCGGCTGGGCGCCGTCCTGGGTGGTGTCGAGGCGGTAGAGGTGCTGGATGGGCGAGTCCCAGGCGGCCGACGCCGCGAAATACACCTGGCCGCCGTCGCTGGCGAAGCTGTGCGGGCTGCTGGAGGCGGCCACGCGCCACGTGTTCCCCTGCTTGCCGCCGACGGTCGGGCCCTGGCCGGGCAGCAGGTCGGCGACGACGGCCGGCAGGTCGCCGGTCAGGTTGTTCAGGTCGAAGGCGGCGAGCTCGTTGCCGACCCGATCATCGAGAAACGGCGTCGTGTAGTAGAACGACCCCCCGTACCGGCTGGTGTACAGGGTGTCGCCGACCACCGCGGCGTCCGCGTAGTACATGCCGGACCGCAGCGGGCCGATCTCGACCTCGCCGGCCTCGGGGTGCTCCAGGTCGATGCGGAACAGGTTGCTCTCGTAGTACTTCGCGACGTACAGCGCGCCGTCAGATTCGAAGGCGGTGTAGATCGATCCCTCGGCCACCTTCACCGGGGCCGCCCCGGGGTCGGCGAGGTCGATCCGCCACAGCCCGTCGGACTCCAGGTAGCTCGCTTGCGTGATGTAGAGGGCGTCGCCGCCGGCGTACACGATCTTCTTGCCGCTCAGGTCGGGGGCGTTCGGCAGCGCCGCCGGCACGGCGGCGCCATCGGGCTCGCCGAGCCGGCGCATCTCGTAGCGGGTGGTCCCGTCCGCCAGCCGGACGGGATAGAGCACGTACGGCTCGCGGGTGGGCTCCGGTTCCGGCTCCGGCTCCGGCGCCGCGGCGAACTTGAAGTTGGCCGCGGTCAGCGCGCCGCCGGCGACGTTGGCCAGGCGCATGCCGTCGGCCGGCCCGAACATCAGGCTGGTGCCACCGCCGTCGGACGTGATGGTCAGGTCGGCGATGGACCGCAGGTTGCTCCAGGCGGTGAGGTCGAGCACGTCGCCCCCGGCCCCCGCCTGGAAATCCTGGATGTAGTCCCAGCTGTCGCCCGGCTTGCACACGAAGGTGTCGGTCCCCGCGCCGCCTTCCATGTAGTCCAGCCCGGCCCCCGCCGTGATGGTGTCGTTGCCGGCGCCGCCGATCAGGAAGTCGCGCTCGCCGCTCCCGGTCAGCGTCAGCCCCGCCGGCCCGCCGCCGCCCGCCGGTTCGCCCGCCGCTCCGCCGGGGGATCCGCCGCCGTCACCGGCGTCGCCGGCGAAGAGGAAGCTGGCGGCGGTGAGGGAGCCGGGGCTGACGCCCATCAGGCGCACGCCGTCGGTGGGGCCGAACAGGAGGATGGTGTCGTTGCCGTCGGCCTGGACGGTGAGATCGGCCAGGGAGCGGATGGCGGACCAGCCGCGCAGGTCGAGGCGGTCGCCCTCGGCGGTCCGGAAGTCGCCGACGCAGTCCCAGCCGCACCCCGGGTTGAAGACGAAGGTGTCGGCGCCGCTGCCGCCCTCGATCCAGTCGTCTCCCGCTCCGCTGTCGATGGTGTCGTTGCCGGCGCCCGCGGCGAAGTAGTCGCGTTCCGCGGTGCCGGTCAGCGTGTCCGCCCCGGTACCGCCCGTAATGCTTGCCATCCCACCCTCCAGCACATGCATTTGTGTAAAAGACAGTGCAAACTTCCGTTGAAGGACGCGGCTCGGCAACGTCGCGATGGGATGTGATCCCCTTGGCGCACCGCCACTCCTTCCGCTACCGTATGTTGAGAAGCCTTACGGTGACCGGCCTCGCCGTTCGGGGGTGCGCGGCCCGCCCGGACGCATACGGCCCTTGCGCTGCGCCGCGGCATACCCCACCGTATGTCCCATGCCGGAACTGCCCGAAGTGGAAACCGTCTGCCGCGGCCTTGCCCCCCACCTGGAGGGGCGGGTGCTGACGCGCGTGGTGCAGCGCCGGCCGGACCTGCGCTTCCCGTTCCCGCCGAAGTTCTGCGAGCGGCTGACCGGCCGCCGGGTTTCGGCGGTGCGGCGGCGGGCGAAGTACATCCTGATGCATCTGGACGACGGCACGGTGCTGCTGGCGCACCTGGGCATGTCGGGCCGCATGGTGATCAGCCCCGCCCCGGCGCCGGAGCCGGCCACCCACGACCACGTGATCTTCGAGACCGACGAGGGCACCGTCGTCACCTTCAACGACGCCCGCCGATTCGGCATGATGGACCTGACCGAGGAAGGGGCGCTGGCCGAGCACCCGATGCTGCGCTCGCTGGGGCCGGAGCCGCTCGGCAACGACTTCTCCGGCCCGGTCCTGGCCGAGCGACTGGCCGGCCGCATGAGCCCGATCAAGGCGGCGCTGCTCGACCAGACCGTCGTCGCCGGCCTGGGCAACATCTACGTGGCGGAGGCGCTGTTCCACGCCGGCCTCAGCCCGACCCGCATGGCCGCCACGGTGACCGGCGCCAAGGCCGAGCGACTCGCGCGCTGCATCCGCGACGTGCTGGCGCGCGCCATCGAGGCCGGCGGATCGACCCTGCGCGACCACCGGCAGGCGTCGGGGGAGCTCGGCTACTTCCAGCACCAGTTCTCGGTCTACGACCGCGAAGGGGAGCCCTGCCCGGGCTGCACCTGCAACCTCGCCAAGACCGGGGGGATCCAGCGGATCGTCCAGTCCGGGCGTTCCACTTTCTATTGTTCGCACCGCCAACGCTGATATACCTGACGCCCATGACGGCCCATTCCGCCCTAGCGCGCGCGGCGCTCACCGCCGCCCTCCTCCTCTCCGCCCCAGCCGTGGCTGCGGCGGCGGAGTCCGCCCCCTTCGTCACCGGGATGGGCGACGTGCCGGCGATGCCCGGCCTGACCTCGGCCGAGAGCGACGCCCTGGTCTTCGACAAGCCCGGCGGTCGGATCGTCGAATCGGTGATGCAGGGCGCCGTCGAGCGCAAGGCGGTGCTGGGCTTCTACGCCCAGACGATGCCGCAGCTCGGCTGGAAGCCGGTTGGCAGCAGCCGCTTCGTGCGCGACGGCGAGGAGCTGCGCCTCGAATTCCCCGGCGGCGGGGGCAGGAGCGGCCTCACCACCGTCCGGTTCGTTCTCAAGCCGAAATAATCCACAACCATAAAGAATTCCGGGAGCTAGCAGGACCATGGCCTACGAAACGATTCTCGTCGAAACGCGCGGCCCCGTCGGGCTGATCACCCTGAACCGTCCGAAGGCGCTCAACGCGCTGAACGATCAGCTGGTGACCGAGCTGGGCCAGGCGCTCGACGCGCTGGAGGCCGACGACTCCGTCGGCGCCATCGTGGTGACCGGCTCCGAGAAGGCCTTCGCCGCCGGCGCCGACATCAAGGAGATGGCCGGCTTCGGCTACATGGACGTCTACAACGCCAACTTCATCACCGCGAAGTGGGAGCGCCTGGCCAAGTGCCGCAAGCCCACCATCGCCGCGGTGGCCGGCTTCGCGCTGGGCGGCGGCTGCGAGATGGCGATGATGGCCGACTTCATCCTGGCCGCGGACACCGCCAAGTTCGGCCAGCCGGAGATCACCATCGGCACCATCCCGGGGGCCGGCGGCACGCAGCGCCTGACCCGCTTCGTCGGCAAGTCGAAGGCCATGGAGATGGTCCTCACGGGGCGCATGATCGACGCCGCCGAGGCGGAGCGCAGCGGCCTCGTCAGCCGCGTCGTGCCGGCCGCCGAGCTGGTCGAGGAGGCCGTGAAGGTCGCCACCAAGATCGCCGAGCTGTCGCGCCCGGTGGTCATGATGGCCAAGGACATGGTCAACGCCGCCTACGAGACCACGCTGACCGAGGGCGTGAAGCTGGAGCGCCGCGTGTTCCACTCCACCTTCGCCACCGAGGACCAGAAGGAAGGCATGGCGGCTTTCGCCGAGAAGCGGAAGCCGGCGTGGAAGAACCGCTGAGTCAAGCCTGAGTCACGGCGGTTGCCGGCCTGTGGAAAAACCCCGGGCCGGCGCCTTGACTCAGGGTCTTCGTTATCATATAAGGCCCCCTCGCATTTGGGTCCGGGGTCTCGAAACAAGGTTCGTTATGGCCAACCACAAGTCCGCTGAAAAGCGCATCCGTCAAACCGCGCGCCGCACCGAAATCAACGGTGCCCGCGTCAGCCGCATCCGCACCTTCGTCAAGAAGGTCGAGAGCGCCATCGAGTCCGGCGACAAGACCGCCGCGGCCGAGGCCCTGAAGGCTGCCCAGCCCGAGATGATGCGCGGCACCACCAAGGGCGTGCTGCACGCCAACACGGTCGCCCGCAAGATCTCCCGCCTCTCGGCCCGTATCAAGGCCCTCTGAGGTCCAAGATCCCAAAAAGCCGCGCCCGGAATGGGGCGCGGCTTTTTGCATGGGCTTAAGTGTTCGCGTCTTGCGAATATTCGATTCAAAGCTTGATAAAGTCTAGTTACCAGCTCCGCGCACGATCTGTGCTTTTTGATCGTTAACCTTATGTCCCAGTTGCAGGGGATACGGTGGCGGAGGTAGACTTTAAGGGCAAGGCGGGTCGGACGATGTTATCGAATACAGATAATATTGTACCAATCCGTGGTTGCAGAGTCTGAAAAACCGTAGGTTACGCATGTAATACGGGATGGGACTCACACCAAAGTCGGTTCTTTACTTAAAAATCGGGCAGGCCTGGGCGGAAGCGATTTCGCCGTAGGGGTTAGCCATGCCTGTCGTTTTGGGGGCACCCGTCTGCGGGAGTCTTCCGGAGAGGCGCAGGCGGGGTCGCGAAGACCCACGTTCGGGATGACGACGCTCGCCCGCACCCGCGGGTGCGGGTCGATTTGTGCGTGACCGGTGTATCGGCGCGCGCCGGTCGAGAGGGTGCGGTGGCGTTTTCCCGTCTGGTGGATGTCGCCCCGGGGCCTATGTGCCTGGGGTTTGGGGCAGGAGCGGGAGTTGGCAAGCATGTCGGTCGGCGCGTCTTTGGATCAGCAGTGGGTTCGCATCCGTGGCCGACTCAAGGACGAGGTGGGTGAGATCGCGTACCGCAGCTGGCTGCAGCCGCTGACCGTCGCCGGCCTCAAGGAGGGCGAGGTGCGCATCCTCGTGCCCACCCGCTTCATGCGCGACTGGGTGAACACCCATTACGCCGACCGCATCCGCGCCCTGTGGTCGGGCGAGAACCCGGCCGTGCAGTCCATCGACGTGGTGGTCGCCTCCTCCGCCGTGCCCGCCGCGCTGACCGCCGACAACGACGAACAGCCGGTTGCGGCGGCTCCCGCGCCCGCGCCGGTGGCCGCCGCCCCGTCCTCGCCGCTGCGCCCGCGGCCCGAGCGGGTACCGGCCGAGCCGGTCTCCGACTCGATGGGCGACTCCGGGGCCGACGAGCTGGTGGTCAACGACGACGGCGTCTCGGCTCTGCTCGACCCGCGCTTCACCTTCGAGAACTTCGTCCCCGGCAAGCCGAACGAGCTGGCCTACGCCGCCGCCCGGCGCGTCGCCGAATCGAGCACGGTGCCGTTCAACCCGCTGTTCCTCTACGGCGGCGTGGGCCTGGGCAAGACTCACCTGATGCACGCCATCGCCTGGGCGATCCGCAAGAAGGACCCCGGCCGCAAGGTGATCTACCTGTCGGCCGAGAAGTTCATGTACCAGTTCATCCGCGCGTTGCGCTTCAAGGACACCATGGCCTTCAAGCAGCAGTTCCGCTCGGTGGACGTGCTGATGATCGACGACGTGCAGTTCATCAGCGGCAAGGACTCCACCCAGGAGGAGTTCTTCCACACCTTCAACGCGCTGGTGGACCAGAACCGGCAGGTCATCGTCTCGGCCGACAAGAGCCCGTCCGACCTGGAGGGCATGGAGGAGCGGCTGCGCTCGCGCCTCGGCTGGGGTCTGGTGGCGGACATCCACCCGACCACCTACGAGCTGCGCCTGAGCATCCTCGAATCGAAGGCCGACGCGCTGGGCGCCGACATCCCGCTGAAGGTGCGCGAGTTCCTGGCGCACAAGATCACCTCCAACGTCCGCGAGCTGGAGGGGGCGCTGAACCGCATCGTGGCGCATTCCGAGCTGGTCGGCCGCGCCATCACGCTGGAGACGACGCAGGAGGTGCTGCACGACCTGCTGCGCGCCAACGACCGCCGCGTCACCATCGACGAGATCCAGAAGCGGGTGGCGGAGCACTTCAACATCCGCGTCGCCGACATGCACTCGGCCCGCCGCGCCCGCGCGGTGGCCCGCCCGCGCCAGGTGGCGATGTACCTGGCCAAGCAGCTGACCGCCCGCTCGCTGCCGGAGATCGGCCGCAAGTTCGGCGGCCGCGACCACACCACGGTGATGCACGCGGTGAAGAAGGTGGAGGAGCTGCGCGCCACCGACTCGGCCTTCGCCGAGGACGTCGAGCTGCTGCGGCGCATGCTGGAGAACTGAGGGCGGGGGATTGCCCCCTCCCAGGCGAGCAGCTTGTCGGAATCCGTAAAGCCCTCTCCCTTGAGGGGAGAGGGGTTGGGGGAGAGGGTGGCGCCGGCGAATGCCGGCCAAGTTTCATTCCACGCTGCCGCGCGTAATGACCCCTCATCCCAACCCTTCTCCCTCAAGAGGAGAAGGGCTTAAAGGGAAGCGCGGGACGAACTAAACGCCGCTAAACGTCACTCGTCGTCGTCCGCGTCGGCGTCCTGCTCGATCTGCGAGGCGAGATCGCGCAGCATGTCGACCACGTCCTCGTGGCTGGTCTCGTCGACCGCGGCGTTGACGGCCGCCTCGATCATCGCCACGGCCACATAGGGGCCGAGCGGACCACCCTCCTTGATCGCCGCCTCGAGGTGCTTCTCGGCGACGCTCAGCGCCTTGTCGAACAGGGCTTCGGCGGTCTGGTTGCTGTCGTTGCTCATGGGTCGGTCCGTTGGGTGTGGTGGACACCCTCCCTATAACACCGCCAAACCGGGGTTGGCGCGCGAATTCTCAGGGGATCCCCCGCATGGCCGAGATCCGGTCTTGTGTGCGCCCATCCGTCCCGCCACATTGGCCGCATGACCGCCAGCCCCATCCTCACCGAGCCCGCCGCCTACCGTTTCTGGATCGAGGAGCGCGTGCGCTTCGCCGACCTCGACGCGCTGGGCCACGTCAACAACAACGCCATCGGCGTCTATTTCGAGAGCGGCCGCGTCGCCCTGATGGAGTCCTGCGGCGGCTTCCGCTCCGACACGCCGTGGAGCGTCGTGCTCGCCCGCAGCGTCATCGAGTACAAGGCGGAGCTGCTGTACCCCGCCACCGCCCGCGTCGGCGTGCGCGTGCTGCGCCTGGGCAACAGCTCGGTGACGCTGGGCTCGGCGATCTTCAACGGCGACGCGGTCGTCGCCACGCAGGAGGGCGTGTGCGTCATCGTCGATGCGGCCGCCCATCGCCCGATGCCGCTGCCCCCGCCGCTGCGCGCCGCGCTGTCCGAGCACCTGGGGCCGGCATGATCCTCACCCGCCGCCGCCTGCTCGCCGGCACCGCCGCGCTGGGCGCCTGCGCCGCGCTGCCGCGGACGGCGCGCGCCGCGGACGGCGCGGTGACGCTGGCCGCCGCCCCGGCGCGGCGGGCGCTGGTCGGCAAGGGCTATCCGGAGACCGACGTCTGGGCCTATGGCGGCACGGTGCCGGGGCCGGCGCTGCGCTTCCGCCAGGGCGACGCCGCGCGCATCGCCTTCACCAACGACCTGCCGGAGCCGACCACCATCCATTGGCACGGGCTGCGCGTGCCCAACGCCATGGACGGCGTGCCGCACCTGTCGCAGACCGTGGTGCCGCCCGGCGGCGCCTTCCACTACGAATTCGCCCTCAAGGACGCCGGCACCTTCTGGTACCACCCGCACGCGAACAGCGCGCAGCAACTGGCGCGCGGCCTGTCCGGCGCCTTCGTGGTCGAGGAGCGCGAGCCGCCGCGCGTCGACCGCGACCTGCTGTGGGTGCTCGGCGACTGGCGGCTGGACAAGCAGGCCCGGCTCACCGACGACTTCGGCCACCCGATGGACGGCAGCCATGCCGGACGCCTCGGCAACACGCCGACGCTGAACGGCGCCATCGTCGAGGAGGTCGCCGTGCGCGCCGGCGAGCGGCTGCGGCTGCGCCTCGTCAACACCGCCAACGCGCGGGTGTTCGGCCTGGACTTCCAGGGCCACGCGCCGCAGGTGATCGCGCTGGACGGCCAGCCGGTCGAGCCGCACCCGGTGGCGGGCAGGCTGGTGCTGGCGCCCGGCCAGCGCGCCGACCTGATCGTCGACATGGCCGGCAAGCCCGGCGAGCGGTTCGACGTGGTGGACTCCTTCTACCCGCGCCAGACCTACCGCCTGACCCGGCTGGCGTACGGCGCGGAGGCGCCGCTGCGCGACTCGCCCCTGGACGCGCCGGTCCGCCTGACCCCCAACCCGCTGCCGGCGCCCGACCTCGCCGCCGCGGTGCGCCAGGACGTGGTGATCGAGGGCGGCGCCATGGGCCGGCTGCCCAACGGCATGCGGATGACGCCGGAGGGGCCGTTCTGGGCCCTGAACGGCGAGGCGCCCATGGGCCACGACCTGAAGCCGCTCATCACCGTCAAACGCGGCCAAACGGTGGCCATGCAGTTCGTCAACGACACCGCGTGGTGGCACCCCATGCACCTGCACGGCTTCCCGTTCCAGGTGCTGAAGCGCAACGGCGCGCCCGTCGCCCGCGCCGAATGGCGCGACACCGAGCTGCTGCCCCCGCAGGGCACCGCCGAGATCGCCTTCGTCGCCGAGGAGGCCGGCGACTGGATGCTCCACTGCCACGTGCTGGAGCACCAGGAGGCCGGCATGATGGCCGTGCTGAGGGTGTCGTGAAGCCCCGCCGCCCCAAGCCTCCAAGGACACCGCAGTCCGCCCCGCGCACCGTCGAGCTCACCATCGCCGAGGTCGGCGCGCGCGGCGACGGCCTCGCCCTGGACGGCGGCACGCGCGTCTTCGTGCCGCTGACCGTGCCCGGCGACCGCGTGCGCGTCCGCCTCGGCGAGGCGAAGGGCGACGGCGTGCGCGGCGAGCTGCTGGAGGTGCTGCAGCCCGGCCCCGGCCGCGGCGACCCGGCTTGCGGGCACTTCGGCACCTGCGGCGGCTGCACGCTGCAGCACATGGCCGACGACGCCTACGCCGCCTGGAAGGTCGGGCTGGTGCGCGGCGCGCTGGCCCGGGTGAAGCTGGACGACGTGCCCTTCGCGCCGCTGGCCCGCACCGCGCCCGCCGCCCGCCGCCGGGCGCGCCTGGCCGCGTTGAAGAAGGGCAGGAAGGTCTGGCTCGGCTTCAACGAGCGACTCAGCCACCGGCTGGTCGACCTCGCCGCCTGTCCGGTGCTGGTGCCGCGGCTGGAGGCGTTGCTCGCCCCGCTGCGCGCCGTGCTGGCCGAGGTGCTGCCGGACGGGCAGGGCTGCGACGCCGTGCTCGCCGACCTGGAGGGCGGGGTGGACCTGCTGCTGGTCGGGCCGAAGGCGATCGACCTCGCCGCGCGCGAGCGTCTGGTGGCGTTCGCCGAGTCGGCCGGGGTGGCGCGCCTGTCCTGGCAGCCGGACGACCGCGGCACGGTGGAGCCGGTGGCGCACCGCGCGCCGGTGGTCGCCCGCTTCGCCGGCGTGGCCGTGGTGCCGCCGCCCGGCGCCTTCCTCCAGGCCAGCGCCGCCGGGGAGGCCGCGCTCGTCGCCGCGGTCCTGGACAACGTCGGCCCGGCCGGCAAGATCGCCGACCTGTTCGCCGGGCTCGGCACCTTCTCGATCCCGCTGGCGCAGGCGGCGGCGGTGCACGCGGTGGAGGGCGACGCCGCGGCGGTGGCGGCGGTGGGCCGCGCCGTGCAGGGCCTGCGCCTGACCACCGAGCGCCGCAACCTGTTCGAGAACCCGCTGACGGCCAAGGAGCTGGCGCGCTTCGACGCCGTCGTCTTCGATCCGCCGCGCGCCGGCGCGGCCGAGCAGGCGAAGACGCTGGCCGACTCCAAGGTGCCGCTGGTGGTCGCGGTGTCCTGCAACCCCGCCAGCTTCGCCCGCGACGCGCGGACCCTGGCCGATGGCGGGTACGCGTTTAAGCGCGTTTACCCGGTGGACCAGTTCCTCTGGTCGGCGCACGTGGAGGTGGTCGGGGTGTTCGCGCGGCCCTGACCGGAAGAGTGCGCCGCCCCCTCCGAAGCGCGCCGCCGGGCGTCGTCGGCGACGGTTTACGCTGGCCGTGTCGCCACACCGGCGGAGGACGCGCCATGACCAGCGCCGACAAGGCCTTCGCGGGATCGATTCCCGCGCTGTACGACCGCCACCTCGGGCCGATGCTGTTCGCGCCCTACGCCGCCGATCTGGTGCGGCGCCTCGGTGCGGCGGAGCGGGTGCTGGAGACCGCGGCGGGCACCGGCATCGCCACGCGGGCGCTGGCCGGCGCGCTGCCGGACGCGGCGATCACCGCCACCGATCTCAACCAGCCGATGCTCGACCTCGCGGCGCAGCGGCTGGAGTCGCCGCGGGTGACGTGGCGCCCGGCCAACGCTCTGGAGCTTCCCTTCGCGGACGACGGGTTCGACGCGGTCGTCTGCCAGTTCGGGGCGATGTTCTTTCCCGACAAGCCCGCCGCCTTCGCCGAGGCGCGCCGGGTGCTGCGGCCGGGCGGCCGCTTCCTGTTCAGCGTGTGGGACCGGCTGGCCGAGAACGAGATCACGGAGGTGGTGCACGACGCGGTCGCCGCCCTCTTCCCCGACGACCCGCCGGGCTTCCTGGCCCGCTCGCCGCACGGCTACCACGAGGTGGAGCGGATCCGCGCCGACCTGCGCGCGGCCGGTTTCGGGCGGATCGAGGTCGAGACGGTGGCGCTCCCCGCCCGCGCGCCGTCGGCCGCCGATCCGGCCCTCGGCTTCTGCCAGGGCTCGCCGTTGCGCCACGAGATCGAGGCGCGCGCCGCCGACCGGCTGGGCGAGGTGACGGAGCGGGCGACGGAGGCGGTGGCGCGGCGGTTCGGGAACGGGCCGGTCGAGGGGAAGCAGCAGGCGCACGTGGTGGTGGCGAGTGCTTGATCGGCGTCGCCTGCCCCCTCCCTAACCCTCCCCCTCTTCGAGGTGGAGGGAACTCCGCCGCTCTGCCCCCTCCACCGCAACGCGGGGGAGGGGGCAAACCGTCAGTCCAGCTGCAGCGCGATCGCCTTCAGGTACGCCGACTCCGGCAGGTGCGGGTGCACCGGGTGGTCGCTCCCGGCTCCCGACGAGCGCAGGATGCGCCCCGTCCGCTTGGCGTCCACCAGACCACGCGCCACCTGCTCGGCGAAGGTCGGCGGGTCCACGTTGTGGCTGCACGACGCCGCCAACAGGAAGCCGCCCGGCGCGGTGATGCGCGCGGCCAGCCGCGTCATCTTGCGGTAGGCGCGGCAGCCGACCGCCAGGTCCTTCTTCGACTTCACGAAGGCGGGCGGATCGACGATCACCACGTCGAAGGTCTCGCCGGCGTTGGCCAGCCGCTCCAGCTCCTGGAACGCCTCGGCCCGGCGCGCCTCGAAGATGCCGGCCACGCCGTTGGCCTCGGCCGCCCGCGTCGCGTTGTCGAGCGCCGGCTGCGAGCGGTCCACCGCCACCACCGACGCGGCCCCGCGCGTCGCGCAGGTCACCGCGAAGCCGCCGTTGTAGCTGAAGAAGTCGATGACCCGCGCCCCCTGGCACAGCGACGCGATGTAGGCGCGGTTGTCGCGCTGGTCGTAGAACCAGCCGGTCTTCTGGCCGCCCAGCGGGTCGCAGAAGAAGGCGTTGCCGTTCTCCTCGAGCCGCAGCGGGCCGTCCAGTTCGCCCTTGGCGAGGCGCGTCTCCTCCGGCAGCCCCTCCAGCGCGCGCTGGGTGCTGTCGTTGCGCAGGATGACGGCGCGCGGAGCGATCACCGCGTCCAGCGCCGCCAGGATGTCGTCGATGCGCCGGTCCATGAAGACCGAGTTGGCCTGCACCGTCACCACGTCGCCGTAGCGGTCGACGATCAGCCCCGGCAGCCCGTCGGCCTCGGCGTGCACGACGCGGTAGAAGGGGCGGTCGAACAGCCGCTCGCGCAACTTTACCGCGCGCGCCAGCCGCTCGGCCAGCCAGGCGCTGTCGATGACGGCGCCGGCGTCGGGCGTCAGCAGCCGCGCCGCGATCAGCGTGTGCGGGTTGAAGGTGGCGATCCCCAGCGGCGTGCCGCCGGCGTCCACCAGCCGCACGGCGCTGCCGGGCGGCACGGCCTTGGCCGGCTGGTCCATCTGGACCTCGTTGGAATAGACCCAGGGGTGGCCGTGCTGGAGGCGCTTCTGGCGGCCGGTGTGCAGGCGGATGGTCGGGAGTTTGGGCATGTCGGTCATGGCGCCGCATCCTAGCGACTCCGCCGCCGTGCGCAATCGGAGTCGCGAAGGCGCTTTGCAAGGGGCCGGTCAAAATGCCGCACCCTGAAAGATTACAGACGGGGGAGGAGGCTCCTACTCCCCGTCATGGGCGGTCGGCAGCGGGGTGGAGCGGTTGTCGTTGGCGCCGTCCAGCGGCTTGCACAGGCGCAGCGTTTCCAGTGCATGCCCTTCCTCGCGGAAGCAGTTCAGCACCGGGTTGCAGTAATTCACCGACGTCGAATACGCCTGCGGCAGATTCGTGTGAATGGCCGCGCAGCCGAGACCGCGGGCGATGCCGTCCATGGCGCGCAGCAACGCGGCCGCGGCGCCCTGAAGATTGAACAGGTCGTGGACGGTGAAGTTATCGACCGCGAGAATCCGGCCGTGATGCAGGTTCTCCTCGGTGGCGTAGGAGAACAGCCCGTGGATGTAGCCGCGCTCGTTCTGCACGGTCATGATCCCCGTGCGTGGCATACGGGCGTCGCCGGCGCCTTGAGTTTGGTCAAGCATGGCTGCGGCAAAAGCGCGCCATCGCTCCACCCCGAGGTCGGGGAGGACCGCCCGCACGACGGGAAACGCCTGGTCGATCTGGCGCTTTCCCAAGGGTTTGGCGATGAATCCGTCGTCCATTCCCACTTCCGAGACCTGGAGCATAGGCCGAACGATGGCCGGCTAAGCCGAACCGGTCGTTGACGTAGATCAATGTTCTTAACCATCGCCTTTCATAGTGTGCCCGCATTGGTGGCAACCGGGTTTCGGCGCGTGCGTGCGCGGCCGTTTGCGCGGTTTCCACCCTCCTCAACGAAGACCCAGCGGTAGTGCATCCTCACGGGCGTCGCCCGAGCCGCCCGGGGCAAACGGGAGAGATTGTATGGCATCAGCGACTCTGACCCCAGGGGCCGCCCTGGGCAGCCAGCGGGTGTCGGAAGACGTCCGTTACTACGAAGACGTCATTCGGCTCTTCGTCATCGCGGCTGTGTTCTGGGGCGTCATCGGCTTCCTGGCCGGTGTGTTCATCGCGCTCCAGCTCGCGTTTCCGGCCCTCAACCTCGGTCTGGAGTGGACCAGCTTCGGCCGCCTGCGGCCGGTGCACACCTCGGCCGTGATCTTCGCCTTCGGCGGCAACGTCCTGTTCGCGACGTCGCTGTACTCGGTGCAGCGCACCAGCCGGCAGTTCCTGTTCGGCGGCGAGGGGCTGTCGAAGTTCATCTTCTGGAACTACAACATCTTCATCGTGCTGGCCGCGCTCTCCTACGTCCTTGGCTACAGCCAGGGCAAGGAATACGCCGAGCCGGAGTGGGCGCTCGACCTCTACCTGACGGTCATCTGGGTGCTCTACGCCGTGGTGTTCGTCGGCACGGTGATGACGCGCCGCGAGTCGCACATCTACGTCGCCAACTGGTTCTTCATGGCGTTCATCCTGACCGTCGCCGTGCTGCACCTGGGCAACAACGTCAACCTGCCCGTCTCGCTGTTCGGCATGAAGAGCTACACCTTCGTGTCGGGCGTGCAGAGCGCCATGGTGCAGTGGTGGTACGGCCACAACGCGGTGGGCTTCTTCCTGACCGCCGGCTTCCTCGGCATCATGTACTACTTCGTGCCGAAGCGCGCCGAGCGTCCGGTGTACTCGTACCGCCTGTCGATCGTGCACTTCTGGACCCTGATCTTCCTCTACATCTGGGCCGGCCCGCACCACCTGCACTACACCGCGCTGCCGGACTGGGCGCAGACGCTGGGCATGACCTTCTCGGTCATGCTGTGGATGCCGTCCTGGGGCGGCATGATCAACGGCATCATGACCCTGTCGGGTGCCTGGGATAAGCTGCGCACCGACCCGGTCCTGCGCTTCATGGTCGCCTCGGTGGCCTTCTACGGCATGTCGACCTTCGAGGGTCCGCTGATGTCGGTGAAGGCGGTCAACGCGCTGTCGCACTACACCGACTGGACGGTCGGCCACGTGCACTCCGGCGCGCTCGGCTGGGTGGCCTTCATCAGCTTCGGCGCCATCTACTTCCTGGTCCCGGTCCTGTGGAAGCGCCAGCAGCTCTACTCGCTGCGTCTGGTCAGCCTGCACTTCTGGACCGCCACCATCGGCATCGTGCTGTACATCACCGCCATGTGGGTCTCCGGCATCATGCAGGGCCTGATGTGGCGCGCCTACGACAACCTCGGCTTCCTGCAGTACTCGTTCGTGGAGACGGTTGCCGCCATGCACCCGTTCTACGTGATCCGTGCGATGGGTGGCCTGCTGTTCGTCGCCGGTGCCCTGATCATGGTCTACAACCTGTGGCGCACGGCCAAGGGCGATGTCCGCATCGAGAAGCCCTACGTTTCGGCCCCGCACAAGACCGCCGTCGGCGCGGCCTGAGCCGAGAGGACCTGAGATATGGCTGAGGAAAAGAAGGGTTTTAGCCACGATACGATCGAGCGGAACACGCTCCTTCTCATCGTGCTCATCCTGATCACGGTGTCCATCGGCGGTCTGGTGCAGATCGTCCCGCTGTTCACCATCGAATCGACCATCGAGAAGGTGGACGGGGTTCGTCCCTACACGCCGCTCGAGATGGCCGGCTTCAACATCTACATCCGCGAAGGCTGCTACAACTGCCACAGCCAGCAGATCCGTCCGTTCCGCGACGAGGTGGAGCGTTACGGTCACTACTCGCTGGCCGCGGAGAGCATGTACGACAAGCCGTTCCAGTGGAGCTCCAAGCGCACCGGCCCGGACCTGGCCCGCGTCGGCGGCAAGTACTCCAACGACTGGCAGGTCGCCCACCTGGTCGACCCGCGCGCGGTGGTGCCGGAGTCCATCATGCCGGGCTACGCCTGGATGAAGGACCGTCCGCTGAAGTTCGACGACGTCGCCGATCACTTCAAGACCCTGAAGGTCGTCGGCGTCCCGTACTCGGACGATCAGATCGCCAACGCCAAGGCCGACCTGGCCCTTCAGAAGAACCCGGACGCCGACTCCAAGGCGCTCGCGGCCTTCCAGAAGCGCTATCCGAAGGCCGTGGTGGCCAATTTCACGGGCAACAAGGACGTCACCGAAATGGATGCCCTGGTCGCCTACCTGCAGGTGCTCGGCACGCTGGTGGACTTCACCAAGTACCAGTCGCCCAAGCAGCTGCAGCAGTAAGCGGCGGAGGAATCCATGGACTTGGATTCGATCACGATTGCCCTGCGGTCCTTCTGGACGGTCTGGCTCGCCCTGTTGTTCACCGGAATCATCGTCTACGCGATGTGGCCGGGCAACCGCGGCAAGTTTGACCGGGCCGCCCAGATCCCGCTCAAGGAAGATGGCCAGGAGTTCTGAACCATGGCGCGCAACATCGAAAAGGACGCTCTCTCCGGCGTCGAGACCACCGGTCACGAGTGGGACGGCCTGAAGGAGCTGAACAACCCGCTGCCCAAGTGGTGGCTGTACATCTTCTACGTCTGCATCGCGTGGTCCATCGTGTACTACGTGCTGTATCCGGCTTGGCCGCTGGGCAAGACCTACACCAAGGGTCTGCTGGGCTGGTCGATGCGGCAGGAGATCGCCGACAACATGGCCGCGGCCAAGGCCGGCCAAGCCAAGTACCTGACGGCCATCGCCGCCAAGTCGGTCGATGAGATCCAGAAGGACAAGGACCTGCTGTCGTTCGCCATGGCGGGCGGCCGTTCGGTCTTCAACGAGAACTGCGCCGCGTGCCACGGCGCCGGCGGCCAGGGCGCCAAGGGCTTCCCGACGCTCGCCGACGACGTGTGGCTGTGGGGCGGCACCACCGCCGACATCTACAAGACCATCCAGCACGGCATCCGCGCCGATGACGGCGACACCCGCGCCACGGTCGGCGTCGGCATGACCGCCTTCGGCAAGGACGGCATCCTGACGAAGGAGCAGATCGACCAGGTGTCGGACTACATCCTGTCGCTCAACAAGAAGCCGGCCGACGCCGCCAAGGCCGCCGCGGGCGCCAAGGTGTTCGAGGAGAACTGCGTCGCCTGCCACGGCGACAAGGCGCAGGGCTCCGTCGCCGCTGGCATCGAGGTGGGCGCCCCGCCGCTGGTCCAGGCCAACTGGATCTACGGCGGCGACAAGGCCACGCTGGTCGAGACCATCACGAACGGCCGCGCCGGCGTGATGCCCGCCTGGACCAAGCGCCTGGACGACGCCACGATCAAGCAGCTGGCCGTCTACGTCCACAACCTGGGCGGCGGCAAGTAAGCCGACGCCCAAGGCTGTGAAGGACTGGTGCCGGGGAGGTAACTCCCCGGCACTTTTCTTTTGCGGGGAATGGTTTAGGGGCGTTTGGGAGCAACCTCCCTTGGCCGTCATCCCCGCGAAGGCGGGGATCCATAACCGGCATAGAGGACGCATTGGGAATTATGGATCCCCGCCTTCGCGGGGATGACGATGAAGAGAGCGCGGCGCCGTTTTTCCGTGCCACCCCCCGGAAAAATTGACGCGCGTCAAGGGGTGCGGTTGATTCAACGCAATGCCCCTGCGACGTTCCGCCGCCATAGTCGCAGCGCGGGCCCGGCCCATGTCGGCTGCGGCATCCGCAAAAACAAAAAAGTGCAGGCATCCTCATGAGCACGGCCACCGAACCGCCCGCCGCCCCGGCGCTGGCGCAGGACCCGGTCCAGACTCCGCCCGGCACGCCGGCGCGGCCGCCCCGCCGCACCGCCAAGTCGCTGTACGCCAAGCACGACAAGGTCTACCCGAAGTCGGTTGCCGGCCCGTTCCGCACCATCAAGTGGGCGGCGCTGGTGGTCCTGCTCGGCATCTACTACGCGCTGCCGTGGGTGCGCTGGGACCGCGGGCCGAACGCGCCGGACCAGGCCGTTCTGCTCGACATCGAGGGCCGCCGCTTCTACCTGTTCTTCATCGAGCTGTGGCCGCAGCAGATCTACTACCTGACCGGCGCGCTGATCCTCGCCGCGCTGGGGCTGTTCCTCGCCACCTCGCTGGCCGGCCGCGTCTGGTGCGGCTACGCCTGCCCGCAGACGGTGTGGACCGACCTGTTCCTGTGGGTCGAGCGGCTGACCGAGGGCGAGCGCAACGAGCGCATCCGCCTCGACCAGGGCAAATGGTCCTTCACCAGGCTGCGCCGGAAGGCGACGAAGAACGCCGTCTGGCTGCTGATCTCGCTCGCCACCGGCGGCGCGTGGATCTTCTACTTCACCGACGCGCCGACGCTGTTGCGCGACATCCTGCACCTCCAGGCGTCGGCCACCGCGCTGGGCTTCATCGGCCTGTTCACCGCCACCACCTACCTGCTGGCCGGCTTCGCGCGCGAGCAGGTCTGCGCCTACATGTGCCCGTGGCCGCGCTTCCAGTCGGCGATGCTCGACGAGGACAGCCTGATCGTCACCTACGAGGACTGGCGCGGCGAGGGCCGCGGGCCCCTGCGCAAGTCGCAGTCCTGGGACGAGCGCCGGGCCGAGGGCTACGGCGACTGCATCGACTGCTTCAACTGCGTCCAGGTCTGCCCGGTCGGCATCGACATCCGCGACGGGTTGCAGATGCAGTGCATCGGTTGCGGCCTGTGCATCGACGCCTGCGACGACATCATGACGAAGATCGGCCGGCCGAAGGGGCTGGTCAAGTTCGACACCCAGACCAACCAGATCGCCGTCGCCACCACCGGAAAGCCGGCCAAATACCGGCTGCTGCGCCCGCGCACGCTGATCTACGCGCTGATGATGGTGGTGGTCGGCGGCATGATCGCCGCCGGCCTGCTGCTGCGGCCGGGGCTGGATATCACCGTGCTGCGCGACCGCGCGCCGCTCTTCGCGGTGCTGTCCGACGGCTCGGTGCGCAACGCCTACACCTTCAAGATCGCCAACATGACGCGCGACCCGCGCGACTACACCCTGACCGTCGAAGGGGTGGCCGGCGCCACCATGTTCACCGCCGGCGAACGGCAGGACCCGGTCACCTCGCTGCGCCTCGCCGCGGCGCCGGACACGGTGGCCACCTATCGAATCCTGGTGACCGTGCCGCGCGCGGGTTTGAAAGACGCCTCGACCCCGCTTACCTTCCGTCTAACCTCGGCCAATGGTGAGACCGCCAAACGGGATACGGTCTTCATGGGCCCCGGCAACTAGCGCTCTTGGGAGAGCAGGAAACGATGAGCATGACGACCGACGCCGCCAACCGCGTGTCGCGTCCGGGGCCGCGCCCGGGCTGGTACATCCCCTTCATCTTCTTCGCGTTCTTCGGCGTGGTGATCGCGGTGAACGGGGCGATGATCTACTTCGCCACCTCCACCTTCAACGGGCTGGAGACCGAGGACCACTTCGTCAAGGGCATCAAGTACAACCAGGACATCGCCGGCGCCAAGGCGCAGGCGGAGCGCGGCTGGAAGGTCGACCTCGCCTTCGTCTCGCCGGAACCCGGCAAGGGCAAGGTGACGCTCAACCTGCACGACAAGCACGGCAACCTGTTGAAGGACGCCAAGGTGCGGATGAAGTTCATCCGCCCGACCATGCAGGGCTACGACCGCACCATCACGCCCGAGTACGCCGGCGACGGCCGCTACGTGGCGGCGCTCGACCTGCCGCTGCCGGGCATCTGGGACGTCCGTCTGGTCATCGAGCACGCCACCGGCGACTACCAGGACCAGCAGCGCGTCTTCGTCCAGTAACCGGGTCCCGTCATGTCCGTCTGCCTCCACTGCCGGCAGGAGATCCCTGCCGGCTCGGACCCCGCCAGCCCCGACAAGCCGGGCCCGTTCTGCTGCTCCGGCTGCGAAGCCGCGTACGACCTCGTGCGCGGCCTCGGGCTGGAACGCTATTACGAGCGGCGCAGCGTCGATCCGCAGGCCCGCCCGCTGCGCCCGGAGTCCGACGCCCCGGCGGTGGACTTCGCGCCGCATGCCAAGCCGGGCGAGGACGGCACGGCGACGCTGCACCTGATGGTGGACGGGCTGCACTGCGCCGCCTGCGTCTGGCTGATCGAGACGGCGCTGGCGCGCACGCCGGGCGTCACCTACGCGCGCCTCAACATGACGACGCGCCGGCTGACCATCACCTGGCGCACGGCGGAGACCGACGCCAACACGGCGGTGGACACCATCACCCGCCTCGGCTACCGCGCCGTGCCCTTCGACCCGGAGCGGCTGGGCAGCGACCAGCTGAAGACCGAGAAGGAACTGCTGCGCTCCATGGCCGTCGCCGGCTTCGCCGCCGGCAACATCATGCTGTTCTCGGTCTCCGTGTGGTCCGGCTACAACGACATGGGCACGGCCACGCGCGACCTGATGCACTGGCTGTCGGCCCTGATCGGCCTGCCGGCCATCGCCTACGCCGTGCGGCCCTTCGCCCGCTCGGCCTTCGGCGCGCTGCGGCGCGGCCGCACCAACATGGACGTGCCGATCACCATCGGCGTCACACTCACCGCCGCGATGAGCCTGTTCGAGACCACGCAGAGCGGTCTCCACGCGTATTTCGACGGCGCAACGATGCTGCTGTTCTTCCTGCTGATCGGGCGCTACCTCGACCAGCGGGCGCGCGGCCGGGCGCGCTCGGCGGCGGAGCAGCTGATCGGCCTGCGCGCCACCCAGGTGACCGTGCTCCAGCCCGACGGCCGCTCGCTCATCGTGCCGCCGGAGCAGGTGAAGCCCGGCGACACCGTGCTGATCGCCACCGGCGAGCGCGTGCCCGTCGACGGCCGGATCGCCGACGGCGTGTCCGACGTCGACACCGGCCTGATCACCGGCGAGAGCGTGCCGGCCACCGTCCGCCCCGGCGACCAGGTGTTCGCCGGCGTGCTGAACCTCTCCGCGCCGCTGCGCCTGACCGTCACCGCGGTGGGCGAGGGCACGCTGCTGGCCGAGATCGTCCGCCTGATGGAGGTGGCCGAGCAGGGCCGCGCCAAGTACGTCGCCATCGCCGACCGGGTGTCGCGCCTGTACGCGCCGGTGGTGCACGTGTCGGCCCTCGCCACCTTCCTCGGCTGGCTGTTCCTGATGGGCGCCGACTGGCAGGACTCGTTGATGAACGCGGTGGCGGTGCTGATCATCACCTGCCCCTGCGCGCTGGCGCTGGCGGTGCCGGTGGTGCAGGTCATCGCGTCGGGCCGCCTGATGCGCCAGGGCATCCTGCTGAAGACCGCCACCGCGCTGGAGCAGCTGGCCGGCGTCGACACCGTGGTGTTCGACAAGACCGGCACGCTGACCGAGGGGCGGCCGGTGCCGCAGCTCGACGGCCTCGACCCGCACGCGCTGCGCGCCGCCGCGGCGCTGGCCGGCGCCAGCAAGCACCCGCTGGCCCGCGCCCTGGTGCGCGCCGTGCCGAACGTTCCGGTGGCGGAGGGTGTGCGCGAGATCCCCGGCGCCGGCCTCGCCATGGACACCGCCGACGGCGAGGTCCGCCTCGGCAGCCGCCGCTTCACCGGCGCGCCGGAGCCCGCCCCAGGATTCTTGAACGAAGCCCCCGGCCCCGAGCTGTGGCTGGCCCGCCCGGGTCGGCCGCACCTGCGCATCACCTTCCTCGACGCCCCGCGCGCCGACGCCGCGGCCGTCGTGGCGGCGCTGAAGGCGCAGGGCAAGGCGGTCAGCCTGCTGTCCGGCGACCGCCGCGCCGCCGTCGCCGCGGTGGCCCGGAGCCTGGGCATCGACGACTGGAAGGCGGAGCAGACGCCGGCCGACAAGGCCGCGGCGCTGCACGCGCTGGTGGACCAGGGCCGCACCGTCATGATGGTCGGCGACGGCCTGAACGACGCGCCGGCGCTGGCCGCCGCCTCGGTCTCGATGTCGCCGTCCACCGCGGTGGACGTCAGCCAGACCGCCGCCGACGTGGTGTTCCAGGGCCGTCTCCTGGCGCCGATCACCGAGGCGCTGTTCGTCGCCCGCCGCTCCGGCGCGCTGGTGCGCCAGAATTTCGCCATCGCGCTGGTCTACAACCTGTTCGCCGTGCCGCTGGCCGTGTGCGGCCTGTTGACTCCGCTGATCGCCGCCTTGGCGATGTCGTCGTCCTCGCTTATCGTCATCGCCAACGCGCTGCGGCTGGCCCGCACCCGTCGGCCGGGAGACCTGAACCATGACCGAGCTTCTGTACATGATCGCGGCGGCGCTCAGCCTGGGCGGCCTGGGGCTGATCGCGTTCCTGTGGGCTCTTAAGTCCGGCCAGTTCGACGATCTGGACGGCGCCGCCAACCGCATCCTGTTCGACGACGAGCCCCCGCCGCCCTCGCCCGAACGGCGTTGACGGGGTAGCCCGATCGGGTGGCTGGAAAAACCCACGCTGCAAGTAAGGTTGCGAAGTCGTGGGATTCTGCCCATGATGAGGGCTTGGGACGGTTAGGGCCGAGTTGCCATGCCTCCGTTTGATCTGAGCCGGCCCCGCGACACCGCGGCGGCCTCCGACATGAACCCCTGCGGGGCGTGCCCCGTCCGGAGTCTGACCGTCTGTGCCGCGCTCGATCCCGAGGAACTCCGCCGTCTCGCCGAGATCCTGCAGACCGTCCGCGTCGACGCCAACCACACCCTCTTCTCCGAGGGCGAGGCCGCGGACACGCTCTACAACGTCACCTCCGGCACGGTGAAGCTGTACAAGCTGCTGCCCGACGGGCGCCGGCAGATCACCGGTTTCCTGATGACCGGCGACTTCCTCGGCCTGGCGGTGAACGAGAGCTACGCCTACACCGCGGAGACGGTGACCAGCTCCTCGGTGTGCAAGTTCCCGCGGCGCAAGATCGACGCGCTGATGGACGAGTTCCCGAAGATGCAGCGCCGCCTGTTCTCCATGGCCTCGAACGAGCTGGCCGCGGCGCAGGACCAGATGCTGCTGCTCGGCCGCAAGACGGCGAAGGAGAAGATCTGCTCCTTCCTGCTGATGCTCTCGCAGCGCGCGGTGCGGCGCGGGCACAAGGAGAACCCGGTCTACGTGCCGATGAGCCGCGCCGACATCGCCGACTACCTGGGCCTGACGACCGAGACGGTCAGCCGCACCTTCACCCAGCTGAAGACCGCCGGGGTGATCTCGTTGCAGGAAGGCAACAAGGTGATGATCGCCGACATGGACGCCCTCTACGACATGGCCGAGGGCTGCTGATCCTCCCTCCCTCGCCGTTGGCGGGGGCGTGAAGCCGGTGCCGCAGGCAACGAGCGCCGAAGGCGATCGTAGGCGGAACGCGGTTGCCCGACTAGTGGGCAACCGGTGGAAGGGGCCCGCAAAGCTCTCGCGCAAGCTTCGCTTGCGCTGACGCGGCAGGCGGATCCTTCGGATCCGCCGAGAGCGGGAAGGGTGGGGCTATGGCCTCTCTGGTGACGGAAATCCTTGAAAATCCAGGCATTCCGTTATAGGATCAGGATCCTATTCGCTTCGGTTGCCAAGGACGTACTGAACGCCCCCTGCACACTGTTCCATGGTGTTTCACGGTGTTCCATTCCCCGTCCCGGCAGGCCGTAGCCCCCACCCTCCCAAGCTTCGCTTGGGCCCCTCCCTCCCCCGCCGGAGGCGAGGGAGGGTAAGAAAGGCACCCATGCGCCCAGGCCCCCGCAACCTCATCACCGACGTGGACGGCATCCGGGTCGGCAACGCGGCGGATGCGCGGGTGCGCACCGGGGTCACCGTGGTGCTGCCCGACGCGCCGGCCGTCGCCGCGGTGGACGTGCGCGGCGGGGCGCCGGGAACGCGGGAGACCGACGCGCTGAACCCCTCCTGCCTCGTCGACCGGGTCGATGCGGTGGTGCTGTCCGGCGGTTCGGCCTTCGGGCTGGAGGCGGCAAGCGCCGCGGCGACGTGGCTGGCGGGGCAGGGGCGGGGCTACGACGTCGGGCCGGTGCGCGTGCCCATCGTCCCGGCGGCCATCCTGTTCGACCTGCTGAACGGCGGCGACAAGGAGTGGGGCGAGCGTCCACCGTTCCCCGGTCTCGCCCGTTCCGCCTGCGAAACGGCGTCGTTGGTGTTTCCGCTGGGCAACGTCGGCGCCGGGTTCGGCGCCAAGGCGGGCACGATCAAGGGCGGGCTGGGCAGCGCGTCGCTGGTCACCGACGACGGGTTGCAGGTCGGCGCGCTGATCGCCGCCAACCCGTTCGGCTCCGCCACCATGCCGGGGCAGCCGACGCTGTGGGCCTGGGCGCTGGAGTTGGAGGGGGAGATGGGCGGCCAGCCGCTGCCCACCGGCCCGATTCCGCCGGATCCCGGCCTGCCGGAGCACGTCATAGCCCGCGCCGCCGCCAACACCACCATCGGCGTCGTCGCGGTGAACGCCGACCTGACCAAGGCGGAGGCGCTGCGCCTCGCCACCATGGCGCACGACGGGCTGGCCCGCGCGGTCCGCCCGGCGCACACGCCCTTCGACGGCGACACGCTCTACGCGCTGGCCACCGGCACCCGGCCGCTGCCGGAGCCGCGGGCGTACCACCTCGCCCGCCTCGGCTCGCACGCCGCCGACGTGGTGGCGCGGGCGATCGGGCGCGCGGTCTACCACGCCGAGGGGCTGGGGCCGTTTCCCGGATACCGGGAACTCCACGGTCGGGCGCTCCAGCGGCCTTGAACTCGGCACGGCCGCGCCGCATCATCCGCTCAAATCACGATGTCGGGGGAGGTCGGGTCATGCGGGGTTGGACTCTGGGGGCCGCGTGCGCGGCGGTGCTGGCGCTGCTGCCGGGCTTCGCGCCCGAGACGGCTTGGGCGCAGACGCGCACCGACCTCGTGGTCGGCATGCAGCTGGAGCCGCCGAATCTCGACCCTACCGCCAGCGCCGCCGCCGCCATCGCCGAGGTGACGCTGGTCAACCTCTACGAGGCGCTGACGCGCATCGACGCCGACGGCAACGTCGGCCCCGGCCTCGCCAAGAGCTGGACGGTGTCGGACGACCAGACCACCTACACCTTCACGCTGCGCGACGCCGCGAAGTTCCACAACGGCAAGCCGGCCACCTCGGCCGACGTGAAGTTCACCCTCGACCGCGCCCGGGCCGCCGATTCGACCAACCCGCAGAAGGCATGGTTCAAGGCCATCGCCGACGTGCAGGCGCCCGACCCGAAGACGGCGGTGGTCAAGCTGTCGCAGCCCGACGGCCTGTTCCTGTTCCACATGGGCCTGGGCGCCGCGGTCATCCAGTCGGCCGAGACGCAGCCGACCGACAAGCAGAACCCCGTCGGCACCGGTCCCTTCAAGTTCGAGCGCTGGATCGCCGGCGACCGCGTGATCCTGGTGCGCAACCCCGACTACGACGGGCCGAAGCCGGCGCTGGAGCGCGTCTCCTTCCGCTTCATCGCCGACCCGGCGGCGCAGGTCTCCTCGATCCTGGCCGGCGACGTCGATACGGTGGTGCAGTTCAACACCTTCGAGGCCCTGCCGCAGTTCCAGAACGATCCGCGCTTCCGCGTGATGACCGGCGTCGGCGAGGGCGAGACGCTGCTGTCCATCAACAACGCCAGGAAGCCTTTCGACGACGTGCGCGTCCGCCGCGCGCTGGCGCACGCCATCGACCGCAAGACGCTGATCGACGGCGCCATGTCCGGCCTCGCCACGCCGATCGGCAGCCACTTCGCGCCGAACCGGCCGGAGTATGTTGACCTTACGAATGTCTATCCTTACGACGTCAACAAGGCGAAGGCGCTGCTGGCCGAGGCCGGCTATCCGAACGGCTTCGAGGCGACGCTGCGCCTGCCGCCGCCGATCTACGCCCGCCGCTCGGGCGAGCTGATCGCCGCCATGCTGGCCGAGGCCGGAATCCGCGTGAAGATCGAGAACCTGGAATGGGCGCAGTGGCTGGAGAAGGTGTTCCGCGGCAAGGACTTCGACCTGACCATCGTCGCCCACACCGAGGCGCTGGACATCGAGATCTACTCCCGTCCCGACTACTACTTCGGCTACAAGAGCGACCGCTTCAACGCGCTGAACGCCGAACTGGAGCGCACCCTCGACCCGGCGAAGCGCAAGGAGCTGTACGGCTCCATGCAGCGCGTGCTGGCGGAGGACGCGGTGAACGGCTTCCTGTTCCAGCTGCCCATCGTCACCGTGGAGAACGCCAAGCTGGTCGGCATGTGGAAGAACCGGCCGTACCAGGTGAACGACGTCACCGGCGTGCGCTGGCAGTGAACACCTGAATTCACACGGATTTCGCGGATTTGGTCACGGATTACATGGATTTTTCATGATCGTGCGCAGCAAAGGCTCACGGGAACGCCGGTGCGCCGCAAGCATCAAAGAAAATCCGTGTAATTCGTGCAATCCGTGTGGACTTGGTTGTTTGACCCCATGATCCCCTTCCTCACCCGCCGCTTGTTGATCCTGGCGGTGACCGCGTGGCTGGCGACGCTGCTGGTGTTCACCATCCTCAACGTACTGCCCGGTGACCCGGCGCTGCTGATGCTGGGCACCGAGGCGCGGCCGGACACCCTGGCGGCGCTGCGGGCCCAGATGGGCCTCGACCAGCCGGCGGTGGTCCGCTACCTGCGCTGGGTGGCGGGGATGCTGACCGGCGACTTTGGTGTCAGTTACACCTACGCCCGGCCGGTGGGGGCGCTGATCCTGGAGCGGCTGGCGGTCACGCTGCCGCTGGCCGGGTTCGCGCTGGTGCTGTCCACGCTGATCGCGCTGCCGCTCGGGCTGTACGCCGCGGCGCGGCACGACCGGGCGGGGGATTGGGCGGTGATGGCGTTCGGGCAGGTCGGCATCGCGGTGCCCAGCTTCTGGTTCGCCATCCTGCTGATCCTCGGCTTCGCCGTGCAACTGGGCTGGTTCGCGGCGGGCGGCTTTCCCGGCTGGCAGGGGGGTGTCTGGCCGGCATGCAAGGCGCTGGTGCTGCCGGCGGTGGCGCTGGCGCTGCCGGAGGCGGCGATCCTGGCGCGCGTCACCCGCTCCGCCGTGCTCGACACGATGCGCGAGGACTACGTCCGCACCGCGCGGGCCAAGGGGGTGTCAGCGTGGGCGCTGATGGTCCGCCACGTGCTGCCCAACGCGCTGATCCCGATCTCCACCGTGCTCGGCCTGCAGTTCGCCTTCCTGGTGGCGGGGGCGGTGGTGGTGGAGAACGTCTTCACGCTGCCGGGCCTGGGCCGGCTGGTCTATCAGGCGATCAGCCAGCGCGACCTGATCGTCGTGCAGGGCGTGGTGGTGCTGCTGGCCGTGCTGGTGGTCGCCGTCAACTTCCTGGTCGATGTCGCCTACGCGGTCATCGACCCGCGCCCGCGGGTGGAAACATGACCTCCGACGCCGATCCCGACGTGCCCCGCCGGCGCCTGCCGCGCAGCCTGCTGCTCGGCGCCGCGCTGACCGGGCTGGTGGTGGCGGTGGCGGTGCTGTCGCTGCTGTGGACGCCGTACCCGGCCGAGCAGGTGCGCGTCATCGCCCGCCTGAAGCCGCCGAGCGCCGCCAACTGGCTGGGCACCGACCATTTCGGGCGCGACGCGCTGTCGATGATCATGGTGGGCGCGCGCAACTCGCTGGCGGTGGCCGCCGCCGCCGTGGGGATCGGCGTACTGGGCGGCGTGCCGCTCGGCCTGATCGCCGCGGCGCGGCGCGGCTGGCCGGACGAGGGCGTGGCGCGCATGGCCGACCTGCTGTTCGCCTTCCCGGCGCTGCTGACGGCCATCCTGCTGACCGCGCTGCTCGGTCCCGGTGCGATCAACGCCGTGCTGGCGCTGGGCGTGTTCAACGTGGCGGTGCTGGCGCGGGTGACGCGCGGCGCGGCGCTCCAGGTCTGGCGGCGGGAGTTCGTGCGGGCGGCGCTGGCGTTGGGCCGCGGGCCGACGGCGGTGACGGTCGTGCATGTGCTGCCCAACGTGGCGGGAGCGGTGATCGTGCAGGCGACCATCCTGTTCGCCGTCGCCATCCTGAACGAGGCGGCGCTGAGCTACCTCGGCCTCGGCATCCAGCCGCCGGCGCCCAGCTGGGGCAAGATGCTGGGCGACGCGCAGACCTACCTGTTCACCGCCCCCATGCAGGCGGTCTACCCCGGCGCCGCCATCGCGCTGGCGGTGCTGGGGTTGAACCTGCTGGGCGACGGGCTGCGCGACCTGCTCGACCCGCGCCACAAGGCGACGACGCTCGGCTGAGGATCAGCCGTTGCGCTGCTTGGCCAGCGGCGTGGCGTACTGCGGCTCGACGTCCCAGGGGAAGAAGATCCAGGTGTCCTGGCTGACCTCGGTGATGAAGGTGTCGACCAGCGGGCGGCCGGCCGGCTTGGCGTAGATGGTGGCGAAGTGCGCCTTGGGCAGCATCTTGCGCACGATCACCGCGGTCTTGCCGGTGTCGACCAGGTCGTCGATGATCAGCCAGCCCTCGCCGTCGCCCTCGACGCCCTTGAGGACGCGGGCCTCGCGCTGGTTCTGGTGGTCGTAGGTGGAGACGCACACCGTGTCGATCAGGCGGATCTCCAGCTCGCGCGAGATGATCGCCGCCGGCACCAGGCCGCCACGGGTCACCGCGATGATGCCCTTCCACGGCCCCTTGTCGATGAGCCGCCACGACAGTGCCTTGGCGTTGCGGTGCAGCTCTTCCCAGGACACCGGAAACCCACGTTCGTACGATTTTTCGCCCACGGCTCGACTCTCCTCTGCGATGCGCGCTGATATAGCCCAACCCCATCCGCGCGTCCATGGGTGCGGAAAAACGGCGGAAACGCTGGATTTCGGGCGACTGAAAAAAAATCGAAAAAAAGGTTTGCGTGGTCGGGGCGATTTGGCTAAGTTGCCGGCCTCCACGGGGAGCAACGCTCCTCGGTTCCGGAGAACAGGATGCGCCCGTAGCTCAGCTGGATAGAGCACCAGACTACGAATCTGGGGGTCAGGAGTTCGAATCTCTTCGGGCGCGCCATCCTGCTTCACCGTGATCTTCGACACGAGGCCACCTCTGGGTGGCCTTTGTCGTTTCCGGCACCTGCACGGTCGTGACGGTATTAATACCGCGCGCCGAAGGTCCAGTGGCAAACCGCCCCATCCCCCGCGCAAGTCCGGCGCCGTACGGTGTCCGCAAATCAGGACCGTTTTCCGCAGGCGCATCATGACCGCTCCGAACAGGATCCTTGCGCCGGCCGCTCTGGCGCCACTGGCGCTGGCCGCGTGCACGCCGCTTGTGTGGGGCGGCACCTACCACGCGGTCGAGAAGTCGCCGCAGTCGATCACCGTCGAGTACGAGAACAGCCTGACCAGCCGCGACACCGTCCTGGTGTACGCGAGCGAGCACTGCGGCCGCTACGCCAAGCGCGCCGCGCTGGCCGACATCGACCGCAATCCGGGCACCGAGTTGCTGCGGTTCGAGTGCCGCTGACCGTCAGCGGTACGGAATGCGCCGAAATTCCTCAATCCGAATCAAAGACATAAGCCGCTTTTGGTCACCGCGGCGTTCATAACCGCTTAACCCTCCGCGCCTAGGTTCCGCGCCTCTTGCTGCGGCGCAGCACAACCGGAACCAACAAGGGGGGCCACCATGGTGATCCTGTCCGACGTCCTTCCGGCGCTCTCGCTGACCACCGCGACCGGGTGTGCCGGACTCATCCTCGGAACCACATCGACGCTCATCACCGCGCGGCGCGCGTGCCTCGCCGTGCAGGCGGCGGGCGCACTGCTGTTCGCGATCCATTACGGCCTGCTGGGGGCGAGCACCGGCACGCTGATGTGCGCCCTCGGGCTGGTGCAGATGGCGACCGCCTACCCGGAGGAGCGGCCGGCGTGGACCCGCGCGCTGTTCCTCGCCACGCTGCCGGCGGGGCTGTGCGTCGCTGCGGCGACGTGGCACGGGGTTATGACGGCGTTCTCGGCCATCGGCTTCGTGCTGGGAACGGTCGGCCGCTGGCAGACCTCGATGGGGGCGATGCGCGGCTGCTACGCCACTGCCACGCTGTTCGGCGCCGGCCACAACGCGCTGGCGGGATCGATGTTCGGCCTGGGCTCCGACGCGCTGGCGCTGTCCGGCCACCTGTGGAGCCTGTGGCGCCAGAAAACGAAACGGCCGCCGGCGGGAACCGGCGGCCGCGTCGGCGCGGCGGACCGCGTCAGCGCTTGGCTTCCGCCGCGGCGCCCTGCTCCTTGCGTTGCAGGTAGGTCTTGGTGAGCTGCGGCAGGCGCTGCTCGATCCAGTTCGCCATCTCGATCTCCTCGTCCAGGCTCTCCTGGCACAGGCGGGCGATCTCGGTCTCGCCGCAGTGCTGCGCGGCGGCGATCAGCGCGCGGTAGTTGGCGGCCTCGAACTGCTCGAACGAGTAGTTGAAGATGCCGGCCTTGACGATCTCGTCCTCGGCGAAGACGCCGGAAATCGATTGCGCGTTGCCGATCAGCATGGCGATGCCGGTCTTGATCGCCGACGTGTCGGAGCCCAGGCGCTGCAGGCACTGCTTCAGGCGGTCGGCCTGCCGCTGGGTGACCTGGATGTGCTCCTTCACCTTGGCCAGGATCTCGGGATAATTGGTGATGCGCCCTTCCTGGCGCTCCAGCATCTCCGCCGCCTGGGTCTCCATGGCGTAGGCGTCGCGCAGCCAGTCGATCAGCTGCTCCTTGGCGTTAGCCACCTCGTCCTCCTTCGTTTCGATCCCGGAATGCCCAAATGGGTCGTGCTGCCTCTCAACAGCGGCGGTGTGGATCCGTCACAGGCGGGGGAACCTCTGCCTGGGCCGTGGGTTGAGTCTCGGTGTGTCGGGCTGGGCGGGGTTGTGGCCATGATGGGCAAGAACGAGATCGTCGATACCCTCAACGACCTCATCCGGATCGTCCAGGACAGCCACGAGGGCTATCAGCAGGCGGCCGAGAGCGGCGAG
Source organism: Azospirillum sp. (assembly GCF_050789165.1). Classification (NCBI taxonomy): domain Bacteria; kingdom Pseudomonadati; phylum Pseudomonadota; class Alphaproteobacteria; order Rhodospirillales; family Azospirillaceae; genus Azospirillum; species Azospirillum sp. The sequence continues at coordinate 1,654 of NZ_JBOZRT010000129.1, read as the reverse complement.
GACGACGACCTCCAGGCGCTGTTCAGCGACCTCGCCGCGCAACGCGGTGCCATCGTGCGCGAGCTGCAGCGTCTGGTCGCCGAGCAGGGCGGCGCGCCGGACATCGGCGGCACCATCGTCGGCGGCGCCCACCGCTTCTTCCTCGGCCTGCGCGCGGCGGTGATGGGGCACGACCGTGAGGCCATCCTGGGCGAGGTGCAGCGCGGTGAGACGGAATGCGTGCGCCTCTACGACGAAGCGCTGGCCAAGGAGCTGCCGCCGGAGATCGCCGACGTGGTGCGCCAGCACCTCGGCCGCATCCGCACCGATCTCGACCGCATGGCAGCCCTGCGCGATACGGCGGCATGAATCCTAAGTGGTAGGCGTTAATCGCATTGTGCAGCGCGGCAAGGTCTCTTGCTGTTCGGCTGCGGAGCGGCTATTCCTGTATCAAAGGGTCGCTTTTTGCGAGGTATGAAACAATGATGAACGATGAGCTGCTGAACGCCGGTGCCTTCGCCCTGTACCGCGCCGAGAACCCGCACCGCGTGGACGAATTCTCCAAGCGCCCCGACGCCGAGAAGGCGATCGCGGCCGACTTCGAGACCTACCGCAACCGCTATGTGCGCAAGTTCAAGGACATCCGCGAGAGCCTCGCGGCCGAGGGCCTGACCGTGACGCGCGCGGCGTAAGGGTGCTTCCAGTCCCTCCCCCGCAGCAGGCGGGGGAGGGACTTGCTCTATTCTCGTCCCTCAATCACCTTCAGCAGGGCTCGTTTCGCATTCGAATCGAGGCTGCGCCACACCTTGATCTCGTCCACCGTGCGCTTGCAGCCCAGGCAGACGCCGGCGTCGTCCAGCGTGCAGACGCGGGTGCAGGGTGAGGGAACGTGGTCTTCGTCGAACGACATGACGTGAGCCCGAAAACGACAAGGGAGCCCGAAGGCTCCCTTGCGTTTAGCTTAGCACCGGTCCCGCGTCACTCGGAATAGTTCGGCGGGTCGGGGTCGTCGTCCCAGCCCTCGGGCGGGGCGGGGTAGCGCTGCAGCCATTGGCGCACCAGCTCCACGTGGCCGCCCTCCTCATCGGCGAACTCGCCGGCGAGCTTGGCGACGGTCGGATCCTTGGTCTCCGCGGCGACCGCCGCGTAGTACTTCTGGCCCTGCGTCTCGCAGATCAGCGCCATCTTCAGCGCGTGGTGCGCCGTCATCAGGTAGTGCGCGTTCTCGAACGCCGCGGCTTCCGGCGACTCCGCGGTGTTATCCCACTGGAACTCCCACGGCTCGACCTTGGGCAGCGGGCCGAACTCGGCGGCGATGCGCTTCACCTCGTCCCGGTGCTGGCGCGAGTAGCCGGCGAGCTTGTGGAACAGCTCCCCAACCTCGCGGTTGTTGTGGGCTTCCATGCTGTCGGCCAGCTCGTCGTAACGATCGGCGGCTTCCGACTCCAGCTCCACGGCGTGGGCGAGGAACAGGCCCACGCTGGTGGCGCCGTTAGCGATTTTGGCGACGGTCATACGGCGAACTCCCGATCCAGCTGGTCGATGGTGGCGACCGGCTTTCCGGCCGGGGCGAAGGGACGGCGGTTGCCGGCCAGGAAGATGCCGAGGCCGAAGCCGTCGTCCTCCAGCGCCGCGCGCATCGCCAGCGCCGGGTCCGCCGTCGGCTCGCGCCCGT
>NZ_JBOZRT010000128.1:0-8401 GCF_050789165.1 Azospirillum sp. | reverse complement strand
GCCGTGTCCCCAAAACCTTAGGAACCCCGACCCGCAAAGCCGACCGCCTGCGCATCCCTTCTCATTCGGTATTCGCTTGTCAAAGATCCGCGCATCCCCGGAGGGACGCAAGAAGCGCCGTCAGCGAAGCGTCCGCCTCACGCGGGCCCGCCATCGTCGCTCCATCTGGGAGAACCGTTCCGGAGCAACCCGCCCCATCGCGATGACCAGAACCTAACCACTCACCAGCACCGCGTCAAGAAGAAAGTTCGATGCGATGCGTTTTCCCGTCACCCCTGCTCGACGTTACCGCCAAGCTTCAGCCCGACCGCAGAACAGACAAAGCAGCACACCAGATATTGAGGCACCACCAGGGCGGCGGAACCTCATACCAGAGCGGACATTGCTGATTGCTTGCTCCGAAGTCCGTTGTACCACACCACAACACCTTGTGCGTTGAACCGGCATTCTTGCCGAACCGCACCGGATCGTGTGTCGCGTCAACGGGGAGGCGGCTTATAGGAGATCACGGCGGCCCCGTCCAGTGCTTTTTTCATACGCCGGACGGCGCTTGGGGCCTGGCCGGAAAACGGCTAGAGTGGCGCATTGGCTGACGAGAGACGCTCGAACGACGTGAGCGACCCACACCCCACGGCTCCCAAGCCTGCCCGCGGTCTCCGCCTCGGCGACGTGCCGGTGCTCGCCCTGCTCGCCGCGGCGGCGGTCGCCGGCTATGTCGGCTTCGGCGGAGGCGAGCCCCCCGCGGCGCCGCGGAACGTCGCCGCGCCGGTTCCAGCCGCGCCTCCGTACGTCCTTCCGGTCCAATCCCAAGCCCGACCCGAGGAGCCGCCGCCCGCTGCGGCACCGGAAGAGGTGGCCGCCCCCGCCCCTCCTCCCCCCGAGCCGACGGTCGTCGCCGAGCCGGCCCCTCCCCCCGAACCGCCGCCGCAGGAGGAATCGCCGCCGCAACCGGAACCGCCGGTCGCCGCGGACTCCCTGCTGGACGGCGTGCGGGCGGCGGTGGCGGGGATCCGCTGCGCCGACCTGCGCGCCGAGCTGGCGGACGGCGCGATCCGCATCGCCGGCACGGTGACCAGCCCCGACGACGCCGACCGCGCGCAACGGATCGTCGAGGCGCTGCCGGCCGGCGCCGCGCACCCGCCAGCGATCGACGTCGCCTCGCCGGCGCTGTGCGAGCCCCTGCTGCTGGTGGAGCCGCTGCGCGACGCCAACGCCGCGCGCGGCGGGCCGCTGAGCGTCGCCAGCGTGGCGGAGGGCGCGCTCGCCGCCGGCCAGGACCTCGTGCTGGATCTGCGCAGCGCCGAGGCCGCCGGCGCGGTGCAGGTGGACTATTTCATGGTGGACGGCGGCGTGGTGCACCTGCTGCCCAACCCGTCCGAGCCCGCCGCGGCGCTGGACGCGGGCGCCGCGCGCCGGCTCGGCGAGCGCAACGGGAAGACACGGTTCTGGACCATCGGCCCGCCCTTCGGCCGCGAGCTGATCCTCGTCCTGACCAGCGCCTCGCCGCTGTTCCCGGCGCCGCGGCCGGAGACCGAACCGGCCGCGGCCTACCTTGAGGAGCTGAAGCGCGCCCTGGCCGGGCCGGCCGCCGAGGGCGCGCTGGCCGCCGCCCTGTTCATCACGACTCAGGCGCCCTGAACGGAATCGACGAAGCGGGCGAGCACGACCGTGATGTTGTCGTGGCCGCCGCGCTCGTTGGCCAGCGCGATCAGCCGTTCGCACGCCTCGTCCAGGCCGTGCGGCGGCACCGTCCGCAGGACGGCGGCGATCCGCTCGTCCGGCAGCATGCCGGTCAACCCGTCGGAGCACAGCAGGAACAGGTCGCCCGGCCGCACCGCGTGCACGCCGACCTCCGGATCGACGTCCGGCGTGGTGCCGAGCGCGCGCAGGATGATGTTGCGCTGCGGCGCCGGTCCGCGCCCGCCCTGGTCGAGCCAGTGCTGGTACAGGCTGTGGTCGCGGGTGAGCTGGCGCAGGTCGCCGTCGCGCAAGCGGTAGAGTCGGCTGTCGCCGGCGTGGAAGGCGACCAGCCGATCACCGGGGTCCACCCGGCACAGGCCGACCACCGTGGTGCCCATGCCGCGCCCGTCCGGAAAGCCGCGCCCGCGATTCAGCTCCAGCAGCCGCTGGTTGGCGAGCTGCACCGCCGAGCGGACCACCGACACGGCGTTGGCGACGCCGACGTCGGCCACGGCGACGGCGTCGGTCTGGCCGGTGGGCGCGATTGAGGTGCCCTGGAACTCGGACACGAAGTCGATGATCGCCTCGGCCGCGGTGCGGCTGGCGACGTCGCCGCCGGCGTGGCCGCCCATGCCGTCGCACACCAGCGCGAGGCCGGCCTCCCCGCTGATGCCAAAGCTGTCCTCGTTGCGCGACCGCGTGCGGCCGATGTCGGTGCGGCCGGCGGTGAGCATGGGGAGGGAGGAAGGCTGAGGCATCGACGTCCACGACTGACGGGCAGACGGCCGCTATGGTACGGCGCGGGGCGGAAACCGCAACCGGCTTTCCGCCCCGCGCCGCACGAGGACCGGTATCGGTCAGCCGCCGATCAGCTCTGGATGCGCCAGCTGCCGTCCGGCTGCTGGCAGGCGACGCCCGAGGCGTTCTGCGGCCGGCCGCCAACCACCACCGTGGTCTGGTACTCGCGGCAATACTGGCCGCTCGGGGCGTAGCCGTCGCGGACCGGCGTGTAGGTGCCGGAGTTGCCGGTCTGCGGGTTGTTCCAGCGGATCGTCTCGCCCATCGGCGCGGCGTAGGCCTGCTGCTCGGCGCGCTGGGCGTAGGCCTGGTCGGCGCGGTCGAGCGACTGGCCGGCCATGTTGCCGAGCGCCGCGCCCAGCAGCGTGCCGACGCCGACCGCCGCGAGCTTGCCGGCGCCGCCGCCGAAGCGCGAACCGGCGAGGCCGCCCACCACACCGCCCAGGACCGTGCCGGCCGTCGCCTTGTTGGCGCCGAACCCGTCAACACCCGTGCTGGAGCCGTAGGGGCCGGGCTGCGCGCATCCCGACAGCAGAACGGCCAGGCCGAGCGCCGCGGCGGTGGAACGAGTGAACGTCTTCATGAAAGTCCCCAACTGTGCCTCGTACGACTACGAACACTAGGATTGTCCGACTATTCCGACAAGCGCAAGCGTGGCCCTGATTTGTCACGGAGCGGGTGTCAGGGCGCTTGATGGCCGGGGGCGCTTCGCCCACTCTCGGCGGAACGGAACACGGGGAGTGCGGAGCGATGCGGGTCCTCATCCGGGCCGACGCCGACGCGGCCATCGGAACCGGGCACGTCATGCGCTGCCTGGCGCTGGCCGAGGCGCTGGCGGCGCGCGGCACGGCCGTGCGCTTCCTGAGCGCCCGCCTGACCGCGTCGCTGGAGGCGCGCCTGCGCGACGCCGGCTTCCCGGTCGCGACGGTGGACGCCGAGCCCGGATCGGAGGCGGACGCGGCGGCGGTGCGGGCGGCGCTGCTGGGGGAGGCGCCGGCGGCGCTGGTGGTCGACGGCTACGGCTTCGGCACCGCGTGGCGGCGCGCGGTGCGTGGGGCCGCCGCGGTGGTCTTCGCCTTCGACGATCTGGCCGGGCTTCCCGATCTCGCCGCCGACCTCGTGGCGAACGCCGGCCCGGCCGCCGCCGCCCTCCCCTACGGCCGGGTCGCGCCGGGGGCGCGGCTGTTGCTCGGGCCGGCGCATTTCCCGATGCGCGGGGAACTGGCGGCGCGCCTGCCGGCGGAGGACGCGGCGACCGACGGCGAACGCCTGCTGGTGTCCTTCGGCGGTTCCGATCCGGCGGGGCTGTCGGTCCCGTTCCTGGCGGCGGCGCGGGCGCGGCTCGACGACCCGGCGGGCATCGATCTGGTGGCCGGCGGCAGCGCACCGCGGCTCGACGCGATCCGCGCGGCCGCCGCGGCGTGGCCGTGCGTGGCGCTGCACGTCGACACGCGCGACATGGCCGGGCTGATGCGCCGCGCCGGTCTGGCGGTCGCCGCGGCCGGCGGTACGCTGCTGGAGCTGGCGGCCTTCCGGGTGCCGATGGTGCTGGCGGTGGTGGCGGACAACCAGGCGCCGGGCGCCCGCGCGGCGGAGGATGCCGGCTGGGCGGTGGCGGTGGACGTGCGCCGCGGCACCGACGGCGCGGACCGCCTCGCGGACGCCGCGGCGCTGCTGTGGCGCGACGCGGAGCGCCGGGCGGCCATGGCGCGGGCCACGCGGGGAATGGTGGACGGGCACGGTGCGGCGCGGCTCGCCGAAGCGCTGCTCAGCCATCCGCGGCGGGCGGTCGGTTAGACGGACAGCGGACTAGGCGGACGGCCCCCGGCCGAGGGTCGGCAGCGCCGTCTGGAATTCCCCGGCGATGCGCTGGGTGACCAGCGTCCACGGTTGCTTCAGCGTGCGGCTGAACAGGCGCATGGTCGGGTACCAGGGCAGGCGGTCGGTGCCGAGGCAGGGCCAGTTCTCGACGTTGTCGACCCACAGCAGCCACGTCGGCAGCCCGACGGCGCCGGCGATCGACATCACCGCGGTGCCGGCCGAGATCAGCAGGTCGAGCGCCTTGAGCAGCGCCGCCACGTTGTCGAGGTCGTTCCACATGTCGATCCCCGGCAGCGTGTGCAGCGTCACCCCGAACGCCTCGCGGATGCGGGCGGTCTCCTCGGCCGCGTCGTCGTACTGCATGTTGACGAACACGGCGCCCGGCGTGCGGAGGATCGGCTCCCACTCCTCGATCCGGGTGTAGTGGTGGCTGCGGCTGACCGTCTGGATCCGGCCGCGCCAGGAGATGCCGACGTAGGGGCCGGGCCCCAGTTCCTCCAGCCGGCGGCGCCAATAGGCGACGCGCTCCGGATCCGGGGTCAGGAAACCGTGGTCCGGGAAATCGGCGAGGCTGCGCCGGTAGTAGCGCGGCAGGCTGCCGATCGGCAGGTGCACGTCGAAATCGTCGCGCTCCGCGTCCGGCACGGTGCCGGGCGTCACCACGGTGGCGAAGGGGAACGAGCGCTGGAACAGCGGCTGCAGCTTGGCCGAGCACTCCAGCGTGATGCGGGCGTTCGAGGCGGTGAGGTCGGGCACGCAGGAGGCGAACATGATCTCGTCGCCGATGCCCTGCTCCTTCCACACGAACAGACGCTTGCCGGCGAGGTCGCGGCCGTCCCACAGCGGTTGGCGATAGCCGCGGCTGCTCTCGGCGGTGCCGTTGAACCAGCGGAACTCGTACCCGTCCCAGCCCGACGCCAGATTCCCCATCGCCAGGTCGAGCAGCGACTTGTTCCACACCGCGGCCGGGAAGAGGCCGCCGGTGGCGGGCTGCTGGAGCGAGCCGGAATCGGCGGCGATCCGCTCCTCGGCCGCCGCGACCTGGTGCTGCACGTCGTCGAGCAGCCCGGCGTCCGGCGCGCAGAAACCGCCCAGCGCCGCCGCGTCGGCGCCCTGCGCCGCAGCGATCCGCGCGGCGCGGTCGAACAAGTCGTGCGCCTCGGCGCCCTGCCCGATGTCCCGCAGGGCCAGCGCCAGGTTATTGAGCGCGCGGTGATGGCTGCGGTCGATGGCGACGACCTCGCGGTACAGCGGGATGGCCGCCCTCGGGTCGAAGCCCTGATGCAGCGCGCAGGCGATGTTGTAGCGGCTCGACAGGTGGGTCGGGTCGAGACGGGCGGCGCGGCGGAAGTGCGGCAGGCCGCCGGCGGGGCCGTCCGCCTCCGCCAGCGCGCTGCCGAGGTTGTAATGGCCGAGCTGGTGGTCGGGCTGCAGCGCCACGGCGGTTCGGTAGCAGCGCACCGCCTCGTCCAGCCGGCCGAGCCGCCGATGCAGGTTCCCGAGGTTGCTGCGCACGCCCGGCGCCAGCGGGTCGGCGCGCCGCGCTTGGTCCAGCACCTCCAGCGCCTCCTCCAGCCGGCCGCTTCGCTGCAGCAGGACGCCCAGGTTGTTGGCCGCCGCCGTCATCTCCGGATCGTGCTGCAGGGCGAGGCGGTAGCAGTGCTCCGCGTCGAGCAGGCGCTTCTTGCTCTCGTAGACGATGGCGAGGTTGAAGTGCGCGGCGGCGTAGTTCGGATCGTCGGCGACGATCTCGCGGAAGCAAGCCACCGCCTCGTCGAAGCGGCCCTGCTGGTGCAGCGCGGCGCCGTAATTGTTCCAGGCCAGCCAATAGGTGGGCAGGACCCGGACGGCGCGGGCGAAGTGGCGCTCCGACTCGACCGGGCGCTCGCTCGTCAGGTGGGAGTAGCCGAGGCAGAACAGCGCGATCGGCAGGTCCGGCTTGTGCGCCAGGGCGCAGCGGACGTAGGCGGCGCCGGTCTCGATCTTGCGCAGGGTCAGGTAGGCCTGCCCGAGGTTGAGCATCACCACCTCGGGCGCCGCGCTGACGCAGCGGGAGGCCCGCAGCAGCGCCGCCAGCCCGTCTTCCGGCTTGCCGGCCTGCTGGAGCGCCGCGCCGAAGTTCGAATAGGTGCGCTGGTCGCCGGGCGCCAGGGCCAGGGACGTCCGCAGCGCGCCCACCGCGCCCTCGGCGTCGCCGGCCCGGAGCTTGGCCACGCCGATCCCCGACCACGCCTGCGCCGGCGAGCGGACGTCGAGCCGCAGGGAGCGGGCGTAGGCGCGCAGCGACTCGTCCGTCCGGTCCGCCTTGTCGGCCATGAGGCCCAGGTTGTAGCTGTACTCCGGCACCTCCGGCGCCAGGCAGATCGCGATGCGGATGGCGCGCAACGCCTGGCGCAGCGCCTCCGGCTCGGGCTGCCTCGCGCTGGCCAGGGCGACGCCGAGCTGGTTGCGCAGGGCGGCGTCGCCGGGGCTGGCCGCGACCGCGGCGCGCAGGGCCGAGGCCGCCTCCTCGAAGCGCTCCTCGCCGATGCACGCGACGCCGGTGTTGAACAGGCCGAGCGCGCGGAAGCGGTCGGACTCCGCGCGCCCGTAGATGGTGCGCGCTCCCGTCAGGTCGCCCAGGCCGAGCCGCAGCGAACCGAGGTTGAACAGCGCCTCAGAGTAGGTCGGGGCGAGCGCGACGGCGCGGCGGAACCAGGAATCGGCGGCGATCAGATCGCCCTGCGCCAAGGCGGCGACGCCCAGCGTGTTCAGCGCCGGGCAACTGTCCGGGGCGAGCCGCAGCGCCCGGCGCAGCACCTCCTGCGCCTCTTCGGGCCGGCCGCACGCCTGCAGCACGGTGCCCAGATTGACCAGCGCCGGCACCAGCGCCGGATCCTGCACCAGCGCGCCGCGCAGCCGCTCCAGCGCGCCGTCGCGGTCGCCGCGGCGCTGCGCCAGCGCGCCGGCGTTGGTCAGCGCCTCCGGCAGCGCCGGATCGAGCCGGAGCGCGCGGTGGACCGCGGCGTCCGCCAGCGGCGGCGCGCTGTCCAGCTCGGCGCTGGCGAGGCCGTTGTAGAGTGCGGCGGCGTCGGGCAGCCAGGCGAGCGCGGCGCGGTAGACGGCCGCAGCGCTGGCACGGTCGCCGGTGTGGTTGTGGAAGCGGGCCAGCGCGATCAGCCCGGCCGGGTCGAGGCTGCCGAGCGTTGCCGCACGGACGATCCAGAAGCGGGCGGCGTCCAGGTCGCCGACCGCCAGATGGCATTCGCCGCGCACGAGGCAGTAGTCGTCCCGCCCGGCCGCGAGGTCGCCGATGCGGTCGCACAGATCGAGCGCCGCCACCGGATCGACGGAAGCGACGCGCTGGGCCTGCCTCAGGATCGCCGTGACGAGAGGGGACATCGGGGCGTCCGGCCGCCGAGGGTGCGGCGCGCCGTCAGGCGACGTTGGTCGGCGCGCTCGGCGCGCTCGTGGCCAAGCCGTCGATGATGTTGTTGTTGATGTTGACGAGGAAGTCGACGTCGAGGGTGCCGTTGATGTTCTCGTCGATTTCCTTGCTCACCGCCTTGGCGACGATGGCGATGCTGCGGCGCAGGTCGCGCGGGAGCTTGTTGTCGTCGCTGGTGACGTCATTCAGCAGCGTCTGCCAGAGCAGGTAGTTGTTGGTGGCGGCGCGCACCAGGGCGATGGTGTCGTTCTCCTGATGGGCCTTCTGCATCGCGAAGGTCACCTGCCGGAAAACCCGCAGCTCGAAGTCCCTCTGGGTCTCGCTCGCCCGCTGAACCTGCTGATAGGGATTCTTCGTCCGCAGCATCACTCACTCCATCGTCCCGGGCCTACAGCCCACGGACCTCAATTCCTACATGCGATGGTTTATTTATGGTTAAGGTCGGCAAACAGAAAACGGGCCGACCCGAGGGTCGGCCCGTTTGAAGGCGATTAGCGGAACAGGCTCTGCAGGATCTGCGGGGCCTGGTTGGCGATACCGAGGGTCTGCGCGCCCAGCTGCTGCTTGATCTGCAGCGCCTGCAGGTTAGCGCTCTCCTTGGCCAGGTCGGCGTCCACGATGGCGCCCAGGCTGGTGGTCAGGGCGTCCTGCATGGACGCGTTGAACTTGATCTGC
>NZ_JBOZRT010000127.1:0-5542 GCF_050789165.1 Azospirillum sp. | reverse complement strand
CCTGCTCGTAGCTGGTGACCAGGCACGGCATGAGGCCGAGGTTGGTCTCCGGCACCTCGCCGCCGGCGTAGGGCATCGGGTAGAGCGACAGGTCGAGTGCGCCTTTGCGCATGGCGCTGAACTGCGCCAGCGTCTTCATCAGCGACGAGCCGGGGTACAGCTCGAACTTCAGCGTGCCGGCGGTGCGCTTCTCCACCTCGGCGGCGAAGCGGCGGCACAGGCGGTCGCGGAAGTCACCCTCGTCGATGGTGCCGCCGGGGAACTGGTGCGAGATCTTCAGCACCTTGGCGTCGGCGGCCCAGCCCAGCCGGCTGGCGGCGATGATCGCGGGTGCGGCCATCATGCCGCCGAGGATGGCGCGTCTCGTGAACGTCATGGCGTCTCTCTCCCTCTGGGCACGGCTCCGCCCCGGCGCGGTCCGGAGGCTGGGGAAGCCGCGGTGCTGATGATTAGTGGTGGTGATGGACGGCGCCCGCAGCGCCGAGGCTCAGTCGCCGGACGGGCGTGGTCTGGTCTGGGTCATCGGTTCCTCCCCTGGGCCCGGCGGCGCTTCGTGCGCTCATTGTTGGGCTTGTTGCATTCCGTTATGCGAACCGTGTATACATGTCATCGTTCGTGTATGCAACATCTTCGAATCGCATACCAGAGGCGAAACCGCCTATGATGTCTCCGGGGAGGATCGACATGAGCGATTGTGCGGAACCGAAGCGGAGCCGGGCGACGCACCTGCGCGAGCTGCTGGAGGCGGAGATCGCCTCGGGCAAGCTGCCGCCGGGCAGCCGCCTGGAGGAGCTGGCGCTGGCCGAGCGCTTCCAGGTTTCCCGCACGCCGGTGCGCGAGGCGCTGGCCCAGCTGGCCTCGGCCGGTCTGGTGGAGACGCGTCCGCGCCAGGGGGCGGTGGTGGCGACGCTGAGCGTGCAGAACATCATCGACCGCTTCGAGGTCATGGCGAACCTGGAAGCGCAGTGCGCCGAGCTGTGCGCGCGCCGCATGACCGCCGCGGGCCACAAGACCCTGCTGGACCAGCACCGTCTGTGCGCCGAGATCATTGAGAGCGGCGACACCGACGCCTATTACGACGCGAACCGCCGCTTCCACGAGGTGATCTACGCCGGCTGCGGGAACAGCTACCTCGAGGAGATGACGCGCTCGCTGCGCAACCGCGTCTCGGCGTACCGCCGCATCCAGCTGCGCCACCCGGGACGCCTGCGCAAGTCCTGGGACGAGCACGACGCCATCGTCCGCGCGATCCTGGCGGGCGACGCGGAGACGGCGCGCGAGGCCACCCGGCGCCACATCGCCATCCAGGGCGACACGTTCACCGACTTCATGGCGCTGTTGCGCTCGGCGCAGCTGCAGGTCGCGTGACCACGCGCCCGGCCGACATCAGGGAAAACGCATGACGGGCGAACCGATCACCGTTTGGGGACGCACGACCTCCAGCAACGTGCAGAAGGTGCTGTGGCTGTGCGACGAGCTGGCCATCCCTTTCCACCGCATCGACGCCGGGGGCCGGTTCGGGGTGAACGACACCCCCGCGTACCGCGCCATGAACCCCATGGGCCTGGTGCCGACCGTCAAGGACGGCGACGTGGTGCTGTGGGAATCCAACGCGATCCTGCGCTACCTCGCCGATACCCGCGGCGGCGAGCGTCTCTACCCGCGCGACCCGGTCCGGCGCTCGGTGGTGGAGCGGTGGCTGGACTGGGGGCTCGGCACGCTCAACGGCAAGATGCACCCGCTGTTCTGGCAGCTGATCCGCACCCCGGAGGCCGAGCGTGACCCGGCGCGGATCGCGGCGCTGGCGACGGAGTGCGCCCGGCTCTGGGGCATCCTCGACGGCGCGCTGGTCGGCCAAGTGTTCGTTGCGGGCGATGAGCCGACGCTGGCCGACCTCAGCCTGGCGCCGTGGCTGCACCGTTGGATGCACCTGCCGCTCGACCGGCCGAGCCTGCCGAACGTGGAGGCGTGGCACGCGCGGCTGTCCGGGCAGCCGGGCTACCGGAGGTGGGTCGCGATCCCGCTCAGTTGAGGCCCGCCCGTCCGGCCTCGGCCAGCATGGTGTCGAGGATGCCGACGAGCTGGTCGATCCGATAGGGCTTCGGCAGCACCTGCACGCCGGTGGCGCGGGCGATGTCCTCGCTGTAGCCGGTGGCCAGCACGATCGGCAGGGCGGGAAAACGGCGCTGCGCCTCGCGCGCCAGATCGACGCCGCTCATGCTGCCGGGCATGACCACGTCGCTGAACAGCAGGTCCACCCCGCCTTCCAGCATGGGCAGCGCCTCGTCCGCGGTGGCGGCGCGGGCCACCGAGAAGCCCGCGTCCTCCAGGGCGGCGCCGACCGTCATGGCAACGATGGGGTCGTCCTCCACCACCAGGACGCGGCCCTTGCGCGCCGGCATGCCGATGCAGGCCGAAGGCGGCTTGCCTTCCACCGCCGGAACGCCGTCGCCGCGGGGCAGCAGGAGGTGCACCGTGGTGCCGCCGCCCTCCGCGGACTCGATCCAGGCGGTGCCGCCGGAATGCCGCGCGAAGCCGTAGACCTGGCTGAGGCCGAGGCCGGAGCCCTTGCCGACCTCCTTGGTGGTGAAGAACGGATCGAAGGCCCGCGCCTGGACGTCGGGCGTCATCCCGGTGCCGGTGTCCGAGACCGTCAGCTCCACGAACTCGCCCGCCAGCCCGCTCGGGTGGTCGGCGGCCAGCGCGACGTTGGCGGCCCGCAGAGAGAGCGTTCCGCCCGCCGGCATCGCGTCGCGGGCGTTCACCGAAAGGTTGAGCACGGCCAGCTCGAACTGGGTGGGATCGACCTCGACCGGCCACAGGCCGGCGGTGAAATCGGTGTCGAGCCGGATGTCGGCGCGCAGCGCCCGGTTCAGCAGGCCGGACATGCCGAGCACCCGGTCGCGCAGGTCTACGGGCTCGGGCCGCAGCGCCTGCCGGCGGGCGAAGGCCATGAGCTGCTGGACCAGCTTGGCGCCGCGGTCGATGGCCTGCCGCCCGGAGTCCAGCAGCGGCTGGATCGGCGCGTCCGCCGCCCGGATCTCGATCACCGCGAGGCAGCCAGTCAGCGCCTGGAGCAGGTTGTTGAAATCGTGCGCGACCCCGCCGGTCATCTGGCCGAGCGCTTCCGTCTTCTGCGCCTGCAGCAGCGCCACCTGGGCGCGCTCGCGCTCAGTGGTTTCCTCCGCCACCCGGGCTTCCAGGGTGGTGTTGAGCTGCTGCAGTTCCTCCTCGACCATCTTCCGGTCGTGGATGTCGGTGCTGGAGCCGAACCAGCCGGTGATCCGGCCGGCGCCGTCGCGCAGCGGCTCGGCGCGCGCCAGATGCCAGCGGTACGTGCCGTCGCGGCGGCGGTAGCGCACCTCGATCTCGTACAGCGTGCCGCGGGCGCGCGCCTCGTCCCACTGCGCCGCCGTGCGCGCGACGTCGTCGGGGTGCAGCATCGCGACCCAGCCGTTCGGCAGCGCCTCCGCCGGCGTCTGCCCGGTGTACGCGTACCAGCGGTCGTTGAAGTGGTGCAGCGATCCGTCGGTGTGGGCGAACCAGATGAACGCCGGAGTCAGGTTGGCGATCAGGCGCAGCCGGTCCTCGCCGGCCCGCACGGCCTGCTCGGCCTCGCGGATGTCGGTGATGTCGATGACCGAGCCGACGTAGCCGAGGAAGCGGCCGTCGGCGTGGAAGCGCGGCGCCGCAGCGTCGAGGGCCCAGCGCCAGACACCGTCGGCGCGGCGCAGCCGGAATTCGGTGCGGTAGGCCTGCCGCCGCGCGTTGGCGCCGAGGAAGACGCGTTCGGCGCGCGCTCGGTCGTCGGGGTGGACGGCGTCCAGCCAGCCGAGTCCCTCGCCGGCGCCCGGCGCCTGCCCGGTGAACGCGTACCAGGGCCGGTTCAGGTAGCTGGCCTGGGCGTCCGCCTCGGTGACCCAGATCATCACCGGCGCGTTGTCGGCCATGTCGCGGAAGCGCGCCTCGCTTTCGCGCAGCGCCGTCTCGGCGCGCGCCCGCTCCGCCGTCGCCCAGGTGCGCTCGGCGACCTCGGCCGCCAGCGCCGTTTCGGCCGCGCTCCACACGCGGGGCTCCGGGTGGTGGACGAAGAGCGTCGCCACCAGCCGCTCCTCCTTGACCAGCGGCACGGCCAGCACCGCGCGGATGCCCAGCTCCTCGAAGGCCGCGGTGACGGAGGGGGCGCCGGTGCGTTCGTCCGCGCGCACGTCCGGCATGGCGATCACGTCGCCCCGCCGCAGGGCGGCGATGAGGGGAACGCCAAAGTCGGCGAGCCGGTGGCGGCCGGCGGCGCTGGGAATGCGGCCGTCGCTCCAGTCCTGACCGATGGCGATGACGTCCCCGCCGGCTTCGACTTCGGCGTACCCGACCTGCGCCACGCCCAGGTGGCGGCCGAGCCGCTCGGCCGCGGTGGCGGTCACCGTGCGGAAATCGGCGAGGTCGCGCAGACGGCGTTCGAGGTCGAGCCGGAACGCCTGCTGCCGCTCGGCGACCACCTGCGCCGTGGTCTCGGTGCAGGCGCAGAACATGCCCGCGACGCGGCCGGACTCGTCGCGGATCGGGGAGTAGGAGAAGGTGAAGTAGGTCTCCTCCCGATAGCCGTGGCGCTCCATCACCAGCAGGCGATCCTCGTGGAAGGTCGCCTCGCCGGCCAGCGCGCGGTCGACCAGCGGGACGAGGTCGTCCCAGATGTCGGCCCAGACCTCGGCGAAGGGGCGGCCCAGCGCCTCGGGCTTGTGGCCGAGGATCGGGCGGTAGCTGTCGTTGTAGAGGAAGGTCAGCTCCGGCCCCCACACCGCGAACATCGGGAAGCGGGAGGTGAGCATCAGGTTCACGACCGTGCGCAGCGACTGCGGCCAGGCGGCGAGGGGCCCCAGGGGAGTCCGCGTCCAGTCGAACGCGAGCATGCGCCCACCCATCGAGCCGCCGCCCGCGAAGGCGTCCAGAGCGGTGGGAACGGCAGGCTGGGCGCTCATCGGGCAATCATCATTATAACGGCGACAGGGCACGATATGTGTGTCGCCGGATCGCGAGCGCAACCCGTTAGCTACCGCAAGAAAACAATGAGCCCGCCGGGCAACACACCCGGCGGGCTCTCCCCGTGTTTTTTCCTAGTGCTTGGAGTGGAAGGTGCGGGAGATGACGTCCAGCTGCTGCTCGCGGGTGAGCTTGATGAAGTTCACCGCGTAGCCCGACACCCGGATGGTGAGCTGCGGGTACAGCTCCGGATGGTCCATGGCGTGCAGCAGCGTCTCGCGGTCGAACACGTTCACGTTGATGTGGTGACCGCCCTGCGCGAAGTAGCCGTCCAGCATCCCCACCAGGTTCGCCACCCGCTCGCCCTCCGTCGGACCCAGGCCCGACGGCACGATCGTGAAGGTGTAGGAGATGCCGTCCTGCGCGTGCGCGTAGGGCAGCTTCGCCACCGACGCCATCGACGCGATCGCCCCCTTCCGGTCGCGCCCGTGCATCGGGTTGGCCCCCGGCGCGAACGGCTCGCCCGCCTTGCGCCCGTCCGGCGTCGAGCCGGTCTTCTTGCCGT
>NZ_JBOZRT010000126.1:0-17108 GCF_050789165.1 Azospirillum sp. | reverse complement strand
TGGACGCAAAGGCGAGCCGTGCCGCCTCGGTTCCAAGGATCAACTTTCAATGTTTCCAGACACTTGAAGAAGAGGGGCACAATGAACGCACCATTGCAATGCCCCTTAGCGCCCGTTCGGCGGCATTGTTCGTCAGGCAGACCCGGCCGTCGCGCAGGAAGCGGGTGAAGCCCTCCCAACGGGTCAGCAGGTAGTCCATCGCCTTGGCCACGGGGGCGTGCTTCGACATCCCGGCCCGGGCCGCCCGCATCCAGCCCTCCAAGGCATCAACCAAGGGCTTGGACTGAGGTGGTCCCCGTTTCCCGGACAGTTGGATAAGCTTGGTTTGCCCGACGGAAAGGACGGTGAATGACGCAGCCCATTTATCGCGCGAGCCGCCGCAACGTCTGCCACGACGGCTTTCGCAACCACCGGAACCTGGAGTCCTTCAGGTCAATTCAGCGAGTTCCGCGGCGCGGACGGACCGGGTTGCGGCGCGATGGTCCTTGGCGAGCACCGTGTAGACCGCCGGCAGCACGAACAGCGTGAACAGGGTGCCGATCAGCATGCCGGCCACGATGACCAGACCGATGGAGAAGCGGCTCGCCGCCCCGGCCCCCGCCGCCGTCAGGAGCGGCACGAGGCCCACCACCATCGCCGCCGTGGTCATCAGGATGGGGCGCAGACGGACGCGCGCCGCGTGCTCAATGGCGGTGCGGCGGTCCACCCCCTCGTTGATCTGCATCTCGCGGGCGAACTCGACCAGCAGGATGCCGTGCTTGCTGATCAGGCCAATCAGGGTAACGAGGCCGACCTGGGTGTAGATGTTCATGGTCGACAGGCCGAAGAACAGCGGCAGCAGCGCGCCGCAGATGGACATCGGCACGGAGACCAAGATCACCAGCGGGTCGCGCAGCGATTCGAACTGCGCCGCCAGCACCAGGTAGATGACGATCAGCGCGAAGACGAAGGTCACCATCAGCTGGTTGCCTTCCGTCACGTACTGCCGCGATTCCGACAGGTAGGCGTGGTTGAAGCCGGCCGGCAGCTGGGTGCGCGCCTGCTCCTCCAGGAAGGACACCGCTTGCCCGATGGTGACGCCCGGCATCGGCACCGCCGAGAAGGTGGCCGAGGGGAGCTGGTTGTACTTGTTCAGTGCGTTCGGTTCGGTCGCCGTCTCGATGGACACGACGGTGGACAGCGGGACCTGCGCGCCGGTGCCGGTGGCGACGTAGAACGTGCTCAAGTCCTCCGGGGTCAGGCGCTGTGACCGCGGCACCTGGGGGATGACCTCGTACGAGCGGCCGTTCAGGTTGAAGCGGTTGACGTAGTTGCCGCCGGCCAGCACCGCCAGCGTGTCGCCGATGGCCTGCATGGACAGGCCGAGGTCGGCCGCCTTGGAGCGGTCGATCTTCAGCCGGACCACCGGGCTGTCGTACTGCAGGTCGCTGTCGGTGACGATGAACATGCCGCTCTTCGTCGCCGCGTCCTTGATGCGTTCGATGGCGTCGAAGATCGTGCGGTAGTCGGTAGTGCTGGAGATCACCATCTGCACCGGCAGGCCGCCGGTCGATCCGGGGAGGGCCGGCGGCGACACCAGGAAGACATTGATGCCGGTGACCTTGCTCAGCTCCGCCTGGGCCAGCGGCTGCAACTCCTTGGCCGAGCGAGCACGCTCGCCCCACGGCTTCAGGATCATGCCGGCGAAGCCCTGGTTCAGCGTCGGCATGCCGGTCAGCACGAAGCGGGTGTCGGTCTCCGGGAACGACTTGAAGGTGTCGTCGATCTGCTTCCCAAAGCTGTCGATGTAGTCGAGGTTGGCGTACTGCGGCGCCTTGGAGATGCCGAACAGGATGCCCTGGTCCTCCTCCGGCGCCAGCTCCGCCATGGTGTTGGCGAACAGGTAGCCGACGCTCAGCAGGATGCCGGCCGCGAACAGCAGCGTCGCGGCGCGGTAGTCCAGCATGCCGTCGAGACGGCGGACGTACCAGCCGGCCAAGCGGTCGAAGCTGCGGTCGAGGAAGGCGGCGAAGCGCCCCTGGTGGCCGGTGTCGGTCAGGATGACCGAGCACATCATCGGCGACAGGGTCAGCGCCACGATGCCGGACACGATCACCGACCCGGCGAGGGTGAAGGCGAACTCGCGGAACAGGGCGCCGGTCAGGCCGCCCAGGAAGCCGATGGGGGCGTAGACGGCGGCCAGGGTGATGGTCATGGAGATCACCGGGCCGACGATCTCGCGCGCGCCGATGATGGCCGCCGCGACGGGCGACTTCCCCTCCTCCAGGTGCCGGTGGACGTTCTCCACCACCACGATGGCGTCGTCGACGACGAGGCCGATGGCCAGCACCATCGCCAGCAGCGTCAGCAGGTTCAGCGAGAACCCCATCGCCAGCATGAAGGTGCAGGCGCCGACGATGGACAGCGGGATCGTCACCACCGGGATCAGCACCGAGCGGATCGATCCCAGGAACAGGAAGATCACCACGATGACGATGGCGACCGCCTCCAGCAGCGTCTTCACCACCTCGTCGATGGAGGACTGGATGAAGCGCGTGCTGTCGTAGACGATCTCCATCTGCATGCCGGGCGGCAGGTTGCGCCGCAGCTCCGGCTCCATCTTGCGGATGTCGGCGACGATGTTCAGCGGGTTGCCGGTGGGGGTGGCGTCCACGCCGATGAAGATGGCCTGTTGGCCGTTCATCGAGACGCTGGCGTTGAAGCTCTGTGCGCCCAGTTCGACGGTGGCGACGTCGCGCATGCGGACCAGCGCGCCATCCTTGGCCTTCACCACCATGTCGCGGAACTGCTCGACATCGGTCAGGCCGGTGTTGGCGGTGACGTTGGTGACGACGAACACGCCCTTGGTCTGGCCGGGGGCCGACTGGTAGTTGTTCGCCGCGATGGCCGCCGACACATCCTTGGGCGAGATACCGCGCGCGGCCATCCGCACCGGGTCCAGCCACAGCCGCATGGCGAAGGTCTGGCCGCCCAGGATCTGCGCCCGCGCGACACCCTCGACGGTCGACAGGTTCGGCTGGATGACGCGGGTCAGATAGTCGGAGATCGCCGCCCCGGACAGCTCCGGACTGGAGAAGCCCATGTAGAGGATCGAGGTCGTCTCGCCGGTCGATTTCAGGATGACCGGATCGTTGGCCTCGCGTGGGAGCTGGTACTTCACCTGCTGCACCTTCGCCATCACGTCGGTCATCGCGACGTTGGGGTCGAAGTTCAGCCGGATGTAGGCGGTCACGACGCTCTGCCCCTGGGTCGAGGACGAGGTCAGGTAGTCGATGCCCTCCGCCGTCGCCACGGCCTGCTCGATCGGCGTGGCGATGAAGCCCTGCATCAGGTCGGGCGAGGCGCCGGGGTACGAGGTGGTGACGGTGATGACCGTGTTCTGCAGCTGCGGGTATTGCCGGATCGGCATTTCCAGCAGAGCCCGCAGCCCGACCAGCAGGATCAGCAGGCTGACCACCACGGCCAGGATCGGCCGGCGGATGAAGATGTCGGTGAAGGTCATGGCGCCGGCCTCAATTCCGCGGCAGGGTTTGCGGCAGGATCAGCGGGTTGCCCTCCGCCGGGACCACGGCCGCGCCGTTGGCCAGCTTGAGCTGGCCCGACACCACCACGCGGTCGCCGGGGGTCAGCCCGCTGCGGATCTCGACCCGGTTCGGCAGGCGGTCGCCGACCTTGACCGGCACGCGCTGGACCACCAGCCG
The DNA here is from genome assembly GCF_050789165.1 of Azospirillum sp. NCBI lineage: Bacteria > Pseudomonadati > Pseudomonadota > Alphaproteobacteria > Rhodospirillales > Azospirillaceae > Azospirillum > Azospirillum sp. The sequence goes on along the minus strand of NZ_JBOZRT010000126.1, from coordinate 13,407 downwards.
GTCCGTGCCGTCCTCCGCCTTCTCGTTCTTCGCGACGAACACGCTGTCGCCGTAGACGGTGTAGTCCACCGCGGTCTCCGGCACGGTCAGGGTGTCGGGCTGCGGCGGCAGCACGACGCGCACGTTGGCGAACATGCCCGGCCGCAGCAGGCGCTCGCGGTTGTCCAGCGTCGCCTGCACCTTGATGGCGCGGGTGTCGGCGCTGATCTGCGGCTCGACGGTGCCGATCGTCGCCTCGAAGTCGCGACCGGGGAAGGCGTCGGCGTTGATCAGCACCCTCTGCCCGACCGACAGCCGCGGCAGCGTCTGCTCCGGCAACGTGAAGTTGACGTACAGTGTTGACAGGTCGGTCAGCGTCACGATGGTGGCGCCCGGATTGACGTAGTCGCCGACGTTGATCTGCCGGATGCCCAGCTCGCCGTCGAAGGGCGCCTTGATCAGCTTCTGGCCGATCAGCGCCTGGCTGCGCTTCTGGTTCGCGGTGATCTCGTCGAGTTGGGCCTGGTACTGGTCGACGCTGCTCTGCGGTGTCGCCTGGCTGCGGCGCAGGTCGCGGGCGCGTTCCAGGTTCAGCTCGGCCAGACGGGCCTGGGCGCGCTGCGCCAGCAGGTCGGCTTGCTCGATGGCGTCGTTCAGCTGCACCAGCGGGTCGCCGGCCTTCACGCGGGCGCCGGATTCGAACGTGATCTGGGTGACGCGGCCGGCGACCTCCGGGGCAACGGTCACCTGACGGGATGCGGCCAGTGTGCCGATGGCCGTCAGGTACTTGGGGATCGACTGCACCGTCGCTTCCGCCAGCGCCACCGGGGTGGGCGGCGGCTTGTTGTTGGCGAAGAAGTCGGAAATCGCCTTGGCCCGGAAAGTGTTGAAGCCATAGAGCGCACCGCCGAGCAGCGCCAGGATCAGCGCGGTGACGATCAGGCGGACGATCAGCCCGCGCCGGCTGACCGGGCGGCGTGCCACCGGTGCTGCCGCCCCGTGATCCTGGGCGGCCGCCGGGTGTCCGGACGACGTCTCGGTCTTGGGATTGTTGTCCAGCATCACGGTCGGCTGCTCCGGTGTTTGTCCGCGGTCGCGTCAGGTCAGGAATATGGATTGAATGGCATATGGGGGAGGTGTGCGCCAGCTTAGATTGTTCCCGAACACGCCCCTCCCGACCGGTTCCAGCGACGCTGGAGAGGAGAAACATAAGGGCATCGCGGCAACCTTCGACCACGTTCCCGATGATGCGGTCTGCGCCGGCCTGCTTGATGCTGTGATCCGCACGTGAAGGATCGGAAAAAGGAGGGCGGTGTCCAGTGGCGCCGGCATGTCAAATCACGCCGGCTCGGGCCCACGCGGCCCCGTCCGGACGCCGCGTTATCGATTCGTTCCTCCACGCCGTCGCTCGGCGCGAGGGGAGAGCGGAGCCCGCGAGGGCCACTTCGCCGCCATGCCCGCCACCGCCAAAGGGCGCTGGCGCATCGAACGCGATTACCAGAAACTCAACCAGACGTTACGCAATTGCCTCAACCGCCGTGACACAGTCGTGGCTCAGGCTTGCCCGGCATTTTGTCCTGCGCTTCCAGACCGGCGTCCGCATCGGACGCCGGTCCAGGGGGGCGGCCTACTTCTGTTCGCTCAGGTAGGCGATCAGGTTGGCGGCCGCGGTGTCCGGATCCGCCTTGTACTTGGCGGCATTCGCCAACCCGGCGAAGGACATGGTGGTTCCCGGCACGACCTCCTTTGGAGCCTTGATGAAGGCCGCCACGTTCTCCGGGGTCCAGGTGAAGCCGGAGGCGCTCTTCTCCTGCATCGGCTTGGAGTACTTGAAGCCGTCGATCGAGCCGGCCTTGCGGCCGACGACGCCGTTCAGCGACGGACCGACCTTGTTCTTGCCGGCCTCGACGGTGTGGCAGGCCATGCACTCCTTGAACACGTCCTTGCCGGCGGCGGCGTCACCGGCGGCAAAGGCGCCGGTTGCCGACAGGGTCATTCCCAGGGCCAGCGAGGCTCCGATCAGCAGAGTCCGATTCATTCCCAATAGGTTCCTTCCAAAGGCGCCGCTGTCGTCGGCGCGGGTGTGACGTGCGCGGGCGTCCAGGACCACCGCGCACGCGTGACCGTGCCCCGGAATGGAGCACGTTCCGAACCGAACTGTGCTCTTTCGGGCACGGCCGGCGTTTTCGCTGCGAGCTACGCGCGGAGCGTCAGGACACCGCCGTCACGCTGGGTCATGCGGGCCAGGATACTCCGCTCCCCGCTCAGGATGCTTTCCGCTTGGTCGGCGGAGACGACGGACAACGCGGTGGACAGCGCATCCGCCGTCGTGGCGTTTGCCGCCTGGACGGTGACGGACAGCCACGTGTCGGCGCTGCGCCCGCTGGCCGGGTCGAACAGATGGGTGAATCGCCCGGCCGCGTCGAACCGCGTGCCGTAGCCGCCGGAGGTCGAGACCGCCGCGTCGCTGACCTCCAGCGTCGCGGTGGTGCGGGACTCGTCGAGCGGGTCGCGCAGGCCGACGGTCCATGGCCTGCCCGACGGGTGCACGCCCAGCGCCCGCATCTCGCCGAGGTCGACCAGGACGCGGTCCATGCCCTCCTCCCGCAGTCGCTCCGCCACGCGGTCGGCGATGTAGCCCTGGGCGATGCCGTTCAGCGTCACCGCCATGCCGCGCCGGCCGAACGCGATGCGCGCGGGCTCGACACGGAGGCCGCGGTAATCGACGAGGGCGCGGGCGGCCGAGACCGCCGCGGCGGGCGGTCCGGCCGGATCGGCCCCGCGACGGGCGAAATGGCCGGCGTACAGCTGCCAGAGCGGCTGCACCGTCACGTCGAACGCCCCGCCGGTGCGGCGGCCGAAGGCGACGGCCTCGGCCAGCAGCCGCACCAGATCGGCCGGCGGCGCGTCCAGGACGCCGTTCCGGTTCAGGCGCGACAGCGCCGAGTCCCGGCGGTACAGGCTGAACACCCGCTCCAGCCGCGCCACCTCGTCGAGGCACAGCCGGATCAGACGTTCCGCCTCGGCCTTGTCGGGGTGCGCGAGCTGGATGCACGCGTCCGCCCCCAGCGCCACGCCGGTCCACGTCCGAACGGGCGTTTCCGTGGCCCACGACCGGGCCGGCAGCGCCGACAGGCCGGCCACGGCGGCGCCGATGGCGAGCACGCGCCGGCGGGACACCGCGCCCGTCATGGCGTCACTCCATGCGTGGCGTGCGTGGTAGCGCCGGCGGCGGGCGGCGGCGGCTCGGCAGGCGGAATGTCCAGGGTCAGGATCTCCTCGTCGGTGACCTCGGCGAAGCGCTTCACCCGGCCGCCGACGGTGGCGGCGAAGGCGCGGGCGGCGGCTTCGCTGGCGAAGGGGAGCGGCTCCGACGCGCCCATGCCGCCCTGAGCACCGCTGTCCAGCACGTACCAGGCCTGGCGCGCCTCGACCCAGGCGTCGAGATTGGGGTTCCGTGGGTCGGCCGCGCCGGTCAGGTCGGTGACGTAGATGGCGCGGATCTCCTTTGGCTCCTCCGGCAGCATGGTGAACGCGAAGGTGTCGCGCACGGAGGAGAGCCAGATCGGGCGCGGCGTGTCCGCGACGATCACCTGCCCCTTGGGTCCGGGGTGGTCGTTCAACTGCATGCCGCAATAGCGCCCGACGGCGTCGGCGGTGATGGCGGCGGGCGGCGGAACCGCCTCGGCGCGTTCCTGCTTGCACGCGGCGAGCGGCAGCAGGAGGCTGGCGGCCAGCAGCGTGGCCTTCAGGGAGGGACGCATCAGATCTGCCTTCTTGAAAAGACAACGGCGGCCAGAGCCAGCGGTGCGACGCCCCAGGCGGCGAGCACCACGAGCAGCGTGGCGGGGGAGAACCGGGCGTGGGCGGCCAAGCCGGCCGTGCCGGCAAACTGGCTGACGCCGGCGAAGCCGGTCAGGTTGAACAGCCGGTAGGCGTCGGCCGGGTTGGCGAGCAGCAGCCAGTTCAGCAGTTCGCCGTTCAGCGTCCGGCCACCGTCGGCGACGAGCAGGCCCAGCAGTCCCATGTCGTACAGCAGCACGAAGCCGAGCCAGACGGCCACCGCGATGCCGGCAGCCGTGCCGCGGTCCCGCACCAGCGTCGAGGCGAGATAGCCGAGCGCGGTGAAGGCGGTGCCCAGGAGGACGCTCGATCCGATCAGGGCGGCGAACGCGTGCCAGCTCTCGGCCCCGATCTCGGCGTTGCCCATCGACAGCGCCACGCCCGCGGCCCCGTAGCCGAGCACGGTGGCGAAGGCGATGATCGCCGCGTGCCCCAGGAATTTCCCGATCAGCACCTGCCAGCGCGCCACCGGATAGGAGAGCAGCAGCATCATGGTGCCGCGGTCGATCTCCCCGACCACGGCGTCGAAGGACAGCAGCAGCGCGATCAGCGGCAGCAGGAAGATGGTCAGGCTGGACAGGCTGACGATGGTGACCTCCATCGGGCCGACGCCGACCGTGCCGGTCGGCGCAGCCCCTAGGAAGCTCAGCGTCAAGGCCAGCGCCGCCATCAGCAGCGTGGTGGCGACGACCCAGCGGTTGCGCAGGCCGTCGCGGATCTCCTTGGCGGCGATGGTCAGAAGCGTGGTCATTCCGCAGCCTCCCGGCGCAGGAAGTGGGCGTACATCTCGTCCAGGCTGGGCTGGACGATCTCGATGTCGGTGACCGGCAGCCCGTCGCCGGAGACGCGGCGCAGCAGGGCCACCTTCTCGTCGTTGGCGCAGGCCAGTTCCACGACACCGCCGGCGAGGCGGGTCAGCGCCGCTCCCTGTCCGACCCGCTCGGCCAGCGGGCCGATGTCCGCGGTCGGCAGCGTCAGGCGGATGCGCACGGGCAGCTGCGCCAGCGTCCGCAGCGTGGCGAGCGTGCCGTCGGCGACCTTGCGCCCACGGTTCATCACCACCACGCGGTCGGCCTGCCCCTCCAGCTCGGTCAGCGCGTGGCTGCACAGCAGGACGGTGGTCCCGGCGTCGCGCAGGCTCGCGACGATCCCGTAGAAGCTCTGGCGCAGCGCCGGGTCGAGGCCGGTGGTCGGCTCGTCGAGGAACAGCACCTTCGGCCCGCCCAGCAGCGCCTGCGCCAGGGCGAGGCGCTGCCGCATCCCCTTGGAATAGGTGCCGACCCGCCGCCGAACGGCGGCCGGCTCCAGCCCCACGCGCTCGAACAGGGCGTCGTTGCCGGCGCGCGGCACGCCCTTCAGGCGGGCGTAGAAGTCCAGCGTCTCGCGGCCGGTCATGCTGGGATGGAAAGCGACGTTCTCCGGCAGGAAGCCGACCTGACGGCGGATGTGCGAGGCGGCGGCGCTGGCCGGGTCGCCGCCGAGCACGCGGACGCGGCCGGCGGTGGGCGTGGTCAGGCCCAGCATCAGCTTGATCAGCGAGCTCTTGCCGGCGCCGTTGTGGCCGACCATCGCCACGCACTCGCCGGCGGCAAGGTCGAGATCCACCTCGCGCACCGCGAAGGCGTCGCCGTAGCGTTTGGAGACGCCGTCGACGCGGATGGTCGGATCGCCGGCCATGGGGGTGGTCATTGCGGCTTCCTTTCCGCCAGTTGCGCCGTGCCCGGGGCAGCCGGCGGGTTCATGAGTGGTGCGCTGTCGATGACGCCGCCGGGATGCAGGGCCGGGAACTGCTTCTGCGCCCAGCGGATCACCTGGACGCCGGGGCTGTTGAGCAGCAGCTTGGCGGCCGGGTAGGCCCACATGACCCGGTCCACGACGTCGTTCGGCCGGTAGGCTTCGTCGGCGATGCCGTCGCCGTTCAGGTCGAAGGCGGCGTTGTCCGACCAGTAGTTGCCGCGCCCCTTGTCCGACCAGTCGAGGCGGCGGGTGCCGACGTACTTCACCTGCGTGCGGTTGCCGATGAAGGCGTTGCCGGAGATGACGTTGCGCTCGGAGCCGGCGGTGAAGTGCACGCCGATCTCGCAGCCCTCGAACCGGTTGCCGGTCAGGCGGTTCTTGTTGGCGTTGTAGATGAACACGCACTTCCAGGTGCCGGAGCGCAGGCCGCCGGTCGGCGTCTCGGTATCGCGGGGAATGTCCTTGTCGGCCACCGCCTCGCCGTCGGCGCGCTGGGCCCCGCGCTGGGCGTCATCGAAGCGCCCGGCGATGGTGTTGCCCTCGATCGTGGAGCTGTTGGCGTAGTTGAGCAGCAGCCCGTGATCCCGGTCGCCCTGCGAGCGGTTGTTCCGGATGACCAGATTGTTCGAGAACATGATGGCGTAACCAACGTCGTTGCCGACGGAGACGTTGTCCGACACCTCGGAGTCGTTCGTGTACATGTAGTGGACGGCGAAGCGCACCTGCTCGAACCGGTTGCCGGAGAAGACGTTGTTCTTCGAGGTCGTGGTGAAGATGCCGTCGCGCCCCTGCCGGATCGTGTTGCCGAGCACCTTGGTCCCCGGCGCGTTCCACAGCTGGATGCCGTTGCCGCGCTCCGGCACCCGCAGGTCGCTGCGGCCGACCACGTCGTTGCGGTGGACCAGCACGTTGTTGCCGCCCCATACGTAGATGCCGATCAGGTTGTCGCGCAGCCGGTTGTCCTCGATGACGGCGCGGTGCGCCTCCTTGCCCACGAAGATGCCGGAGTTCTGCTCGTGGAGGCTCAGCCCGGAGTTGCGCACCTCCACGCCCCGCACGGTCACGTCGCTGGCGGTGATGGTCAGAACGTTGCCGGTCCCGCGCCCGTCGACCACGGCGCCCGGCTGGCCCTGCAGGGTGACGGGAACGCGGACCGTCACCGGGCCGGAATGCGTTCCCGGGGCGAGGACGAGGGTGTCGCCGGGCGCGGCGCCTGCGAGCGCCGCCGCGAGATCTCCCGGCGCCACGGTCACCGTGGCCGAGCGGACCGGTCCGGCGGCCAGGGTCGCCAGGGCCAGGATGGCCGTGGCCAGGATCAGCGCGAAGCGGTGGAACATGGACTGGACCTGCTGCCTTGCGGAGTGCCGCCCCTCCCCCGCACCGCGGAACGGCGGGGGGAGGGGCGGGCGCGGCTTACGTGTTGCGCGGCTCGACGATCATGCGGCCGCCCATCTCCATATGCAGGGCGTGGCAGAACCACTGGCAGTAGTACCAGTGCACGCCCGGACGCTCGGCGACGAAGGTGACCGACGAGGTCTGCTGCGGACCGATCTCCATGGCGATGCCGTGGTTGGTCAGCGTGAAGCCGTGCGTCAGGTCGTCCACATCGTCCATGTTGGTGACGTAGATGGTCACCTCGTCGCCCTGCTTGACCGTGAATTCCTCCAGGCCGTAGGCGGGGGCGCGCTGCCACATGTAGACGCGGACCTTGTTGCCGTCGCGGATGACCTTGGCGTCGTCCTCCAGCACCACGCCGTCCTTCTTCGCCTGCTGCCGCGCGTCCTCCCACATCGGGTCGTTGCGGTCGAACACGCTGCGCGGGTTCACCTTGGAGTTATGAACGATCAGGGTGTCGTGCGGCTCGGCGTAGGTCGGGCCGTCGTGCACCAGCTTCATCTCGTCGCCGGAGATGTCGATGAGCTGGTCGTTCTCCGGCTTCGACGGACCGACGTTGAGGAAGCGGTCCTTGGAGAACTTGTTCAGCACCATCAGCCACTTGCCGTCGGCCTCCTTGGTCTGGCCCATGGAGGAGTGCAGGTGGCCGGGCTGGTAGTGGACGTCGAGCTTCTGGACGATCGGGTCGACCTTCTCGCCCTTGTAGGCGCGGACCGCCTTGTCGATGTTCCACTTCACCACCTGGCTGTCGAGGAACAGCGTGGTGTAGGCGTTGCCGCGCCCGTCGTAGGCGGTGTGCAGCGGGCCGAGGCCCACCGTCGGCTCGGCCACGATCACGTCGCGCGGCTTGATCTTGTCGTTGAACAGGTCGTCGAGCCGGCGGACGTCCATGACCGACACCGTGGGCGACAGCTTGCCGTTGGCGGTGACATGGATGCCGTCGGGCGCGGCGTTGATGCCGTGCGGGCTGTTGGGGATCGGGATGTAGCGGGTGAAGGCCGAGCCGTGGCGGCCGTCCACCACCGGCACGCCGTTCATCATCGTGGCCTTGCCGGCCTTCACGGCCTCCTCGATCCGCTTGAGGTTGAAGACGACGATCCAGTCCTGTTCGTTGCCCGTCATCTCGGCGGCGGTGACGCCGCCTTCCGAGTTGTAGCAGGTCGAGAAGGCGTACTTGCCCTGGTAGTCGGCCTCGGTGTTGTCGAGGTTGCCGTCCACCCACACCTGCCAGGCCACCTTCATGGTGTCGCCGTCGATGGCGGTGAAGTGCGTGCGGTAGTTCTTCGGATCGGTGTTCTTGCCGTCGTTCGGCATCGGCACGATCTGCTCGGCGTTGGCGAAGACGTAGCCGGTGCGTGGGTACTTCTGGAGCCGCAGGCCGTGGATGGCCGAGACGTTCGGGATCTCGATCACCTTGTCGGTCTTCATGATGTCGCAGCGGATGCGGGCGACGCGGGTGTTGGCCTTGTCGTTCACGAACAGGTAGCGGCCGTCGTAGGTGCCGTCGGTGAACGACATGTGCGGGTGGTGCAGGTCGCCGTTCAGCCAGTTGCCGCCCTTGTTCTCGAGGAACTTCCGGGTTTCGGCGGACAGGTTCTCGGTGAGGATCTTGCGGCTCTCGTTGGTCTGGCCCCAGCCACTCGCGCTGCACCGGTTGAACACCGGAATGCGGTGCAGTTCACGCATGCTGGGAAGGCCGAGGATGCGCACCTCGCCCGACTGCCCGCCGGAATGGAAGACGTAGTACTCGTCGAGGTCGCCCGGCTTCACCTCGTACTTCTGCTTGCCCGGCGCCGGCGTCGCCGCCCGCGCCGTCGATGCGCCGAACAGCGCGTCGCCGGCGATGCCGCCCGCCGCGCCGCCGCCCACCGCGCCGGCAACGCCGGCGAGCGCCGCGGCCTTGGCCGTTCCACCCAGAAGCTCGCGGCGGTTCACGCTCGCCGGCTTGACCTTCTCATTCGACATGCTCTGCTCCTTCGATGTCCCCCGTTGCGGGGATTTCATGGACCCGGGCGGGTCATGCTCCTTCCGGCCGGGCGGGTCAGGCCACGGTGGCTGGATCGGTTTCCGGCGTGGCGGTGCGAGGCTTGACCTCGGCCGTTGGGCCGGTGGACGGGTGGGCGTCCCGGCGCTCCCGCTTCAGGCGCTTCTGGACCATCACCGGGCACTTCCGGTCGTGGTGGTAGAGCACCTGGCAGTGGAGGCACTGGATGCACTCGTTGGGATTGATGTGCCCGTCGGGATGGATGGCCTGGATCGGGCACTCGTTGGCGCAGCGCCGGCAGGGGCTGCCGCACTCCTTGTAGCGCTTCAGCCAGTCGAACATGCGCAGCCGCCCGGGAATGGCGAGCGCGGCCCCGAGCGGGCAGAGGTAGCGGCAGAAGAAGCGCTCGATGAACAGTCCGGCGGCGAGAAGCGCCATGGCGAACAGGACGAACCACCACTCCCGCAGGAAATGCAGGATGATCGCGGTCTTGAACGGCTCCACCTCGGACGCCCGCTCGGCCACCGCCAGCGAGTACAGGGACAGCCCGAACAGCACGAGGAAAATCATGTACTTGATCGGCCACAGGCGCTGGTGCAGGCCGAAGGGCACGATGATCTGGCGGACGCCGAGCGCCTTGGCGCCCTTGCTGGCCAACTCCTGCAGCGCGCCGAACGGGCACAGCCAGCCGCAGAAGGCGCCGCGCCCCCAGAACAGCAGCGACGCGGCGACCGAGAACCACAGGATGAACACCAGCGGGTCCATCAGGAAGTAGTCCCAGCTGAAGCCGGTGCGCAGCGAGTTGGCGAAGGTCAGGACGTTGACCACCGAGAGCTGGGCGTTCATGGCCCAGCCGAGCCAGACCAGCGTGAACAGCAGGAAGCCAAAGCGCACGCGGGTGTAGAGCTTCTCCCGCTCGACCAGCTGGTCCTGGAAGAAGAAGATGCCGGTCAGCAGGGCGATGGCGGCCATGACGACGGCGATGTCGGGCAACCGGTTTTCCCAGATGCGCTGCCACAGCGGCGTTTCGGCCGGGTCCGGCGCCGCTTCGTCCACCGCCGCCGTCGCCACCGTTGCCGGTTCCGGGCGGACCGCCGGGTTGGCGGCCGGCGCCTCGGTCTTCAGGTACTTCTCCGGCGGCTGGTAGCCGAGCTCGAAGGTGACGAACGCCTTGTCCAGCGCGGCGACCGCCCGTTGCACAAGGAGCTGGATCCGCCACGGCGCGGCCGGGTCGAACTCCGTGCCTTCGGGCAGGACGAACAGGCCGACCTCGGCGAAGTCGGGGGCGCCGGCCGCGGCGAACGCCGCCAAACGCTTGTGGGTGCGGTCGCGGAAGCGGGTCGAGACCTCCCCCTGGATCAGTTCGAAGCGGTCGAAGATGCCGCCCCGCACATAGCCCGACCCCTTGAAGGAGTAGCGGCCCGCTCCGGCCAGCAGGATGGCGTGCTGGCCGGGCTTAAGGCGGCCCGCCAATGCCTCGTATTCGACGTCGCCCAGCAGCGAGCGCCCGACGGCCGGAATGCTGGCGAGGGCGGCGTAGAGATCGATGAAGGTGTCGTCGGGCGCCCCGGGCTCCGGGCGCTCCTTGGCCTCCGTCCTGCCGGTGCGCTCGAAGGCGTCGTTGACTTGGCCCACCGTCAGGTGCAGCCGGCGCACCGAACCGTCGCCCAGCAGCGTCTCCCAGTCGCTGACGCCGGTCTTGGACAGATCGAGGCTGCGGTGTGCCGCGGCGGACGGCGCCTGGGCCGCCGCGGGCGCGCCCAACGCCTGCATCACCTTCCGGCCGGAGCGGATGATGGAATCGCCGATGACCATTACGGTCACCGTCGCGCCCGACACGATGTCCACCGGCGGGCGGTCCGCGCTCTGGGAGGTCAGCTCCAGGACGTTCTTGCCGACGTAACCGTCGATGAAGGCGCTGATGCGCGCCAGCGGGATTCCGACCAGCACGATGGGTTCGTGGTGCTCGACCAGCTTGGCGCCCGTCACCGTGCCGTCCGGCGTCAGGCCCACCAGCACGTGGATCGGTCGGCCCGAGTAGCCGGTGGTGTTGACGAAGTCGGAGGTGAGGAACGCATGCCCCAGCAGCGTGTCGCCCTTGTAGACCGGCACGACGGCGGGCGTTGCCTGGGCCGGCCCGAAGCGGTCGGCTCCGGCGAACAGATCCGCCGGCCGCACCTTGCCCAGGTACTGCGCCAGCTTCGGCTCCGCCGCATCCGCGTGCACCATTCCGGCAAGCATCAGAAGCCCGGCCAAAATAACACGCATCAACCGCCAATCAAAAAACAGCATTGTCCTCGTCCGATTTTGCTTGATAATTATCAAACTGGACGTCAACATGGTTCTTGTCGTAGACGCCTCATGTTGGCGCCGGCAATTAAGCGCTTTTTACCGGTTGACGACTTGACCTGGGTCAAGAGGACGTCTTGCTGCGCGCGATATGATTGAACGTTACGGCAACGTATCGATATTATGTCCGCGTTTTACTGAAGACTGACGCTGAGGCCCGAACGCCATGCCGCTGTTGCACCACGAGCCCACCGGCACGGTGAGGACCCTGGAAGATCTTCTGGGGATCGCGACGGCCATGGAGCGGGATGCGGTTCGCCGCTACACGCTGCTGGCCGGCCTCATGGAACGGCGGGGCGAATACGATACGGCGGCCACCTTCCGCCGGCTCGTGGCGGAGGAGGAGGGCCACGTCGAAGCCGTGGACGGCTGGGCGCGGACACTGGGGCTGCGGGCCTCGGACGGGCCCGAGGCCGAGGCGCTCCTGCCGCCGGAGATTGCCGCATCATGGCGGGCGCTGAGCGAGCGGACGCGTCTGACGCCGCACCAGGCCCTGTCCCTGGCCGTGCTCAACGAGCAGCGGGCCTTCGCGTTCTACAGCTACATCGCCGCCGCGAGCACGGACGACGCCATCCGCCTCCGCGCCGAGGAACTGGCGCACGAGGAACTCCGCCACGCCGCTCTGCTGCGGCACGACCGGCGTGCGGCGTACCACCGCGAACGCCGCGACGCCAAGGAGGGACCGGCGCGTGCCGAAACGCCGGCGGAGTTGGAGCGGCTCGTGACGACCCTCTTCTCGGCTGGGGCGGCGGAGCACGCGGCGTTGGCGGCGGCTTTGCACGCGCTCGGCGACGCTTCCAGCGCGGCCCTGGTGGCCCGCATCGCCGAGGACGAGCGCCGTTTCGCCGAGCCTCGGCCCGGTGGTCCGGCGCAGCATCCGACCGCGTCCGACTGCTTGCGGGCGGCGTTCCGCGTGTCGGAGCGTCTGGCGGAAGCGTTCGGCGACGTCGCCGAACACACGACGGACGAGGAGGTGCTCATCCGCGCCCAGCACCTCCAGGAGTTGGTCATCGGCCATTTGACCGAGCTGGCGGAGCGGATCGAAACGCTCGCGTGAGCCGCCGTCTTACAAAAGGCCAGAGCCCAAAAGGTCAAAGCAATGCGTCATCAGGATCTGGCGATTGTCCGATCACTGCCATACTTCACGTCCTACACGGACCAACAGCTGGACGCCCTGACCAGGGGTGGCCTGATACAGCGTTACTCCCGTGACACGGTGCTGTTCGAGCAAGGCGAGCGGCCCGAATTCCTGTACGTGCTGACCAAGGGCTCGGTGCTGCTTTCCGGCAGCACGGAACCGAAGCGGGAGGCGGTGATCGAAGTGCTCACGCCGATGGATATCTTTGTCCTCGCGGCGGTCCTGACGGACACCCCGTACCTGATGTCCGCGAAGCTGCTGGAGCCGTCCTGCCTCCTTCTGATTCCGGCCCGCAACCTGCGCGAACAGATCACGAAGGAACCGCTGTTGGCCGTGACGATGCTGGAGTCGCTGTCCGTCCAGTGCCGACGCATGGTTCGTCAGGTCAAGGACCTCAAGCTTCGCACCTCGAAACAGCGCTTGGCCGCGTACCTGCTGACCTTGGCGGCACCGATGGTCGACGGCACGACCGTGGAGTTGCCGATGCCCAAGAGCCTCTTGGCCAGCCGGCTGGGAATGACGCCCGAGAACCTGTCGCGCGCCCTTGCCTCGCTCAGCGAGCAGCAGGTTCGCGTCGACGGTCGCGCCGTCACCATCGGATCCATCGAGCGCTTGCGCGATTACTGTCTCCCGGATGCGCTCATCGATGAAATCGAAAGGGCGCCGTTGACCGGCTGTCCGCCGGACGAACTGCCGACGTCCTGATACTGCAGCCGATCCTTATCGGTTCGAGTTTACGGCGTTTCCAATGGGAGCGGCGCACGCGACGGGCTCGGATGGCGGTGGATCTCCGGTACGGTCAGGGCGGAACAGCCATCAGGCGAGCGCGCGCAGTTCGGCCAGCTTGGCGTTGGCCAGGGGGATGCCCTCCTCGGTGGCCCTGACGCGGCGGGCGTACCGGCGGTCGCCGGGCATGCGCTCCTGACCCGCGGCGCGCACCCGGCCGGTCAGGGTTTGGACGCGCTCGGCGAAGGCGGCGTTG
>NZ_JBOZRT010000125.1:0-108714 GCF_050789165.1 Azospirillum sp. | reverse complement strand
GGGGATCCAGAGAACCTTGGGAAATCAACCCCTTGCCAACTCTCCTGGATCCCCGCTTTCGCGGGGATGACGGTTGAGAGAAGCGAAGAAATGCAACTGCGCTCTTTTCCCCGGACAGCCGTGCGCCTTCGCGGGGATGACGTGTTGCGAGGGGTTGCTGAAGCCCGGAACGTGTCCGCGGCGCCCGCCTTACCGCACCGGGCTGATGTGCAGTTCCGCGATGTCGCCGCGCGGATCGACCGCCACGCAGTTGCGGCCGCGGCGCTTGGCATCGTAGAGCGCCTCGTCGGCGCGCTTGACCACCGCCTCGGCGGTGTCGCCCAGCCGGCCGCCGATCGACACGCCGACCGACACCGTCACCGCGATCTCGCCCACCGGGGCCGAGACCGCGAAGGGCGTGTCGCCGATGCGCTGGCGCAGGCGCTCGGCCACCGTGGCCGCGCCCTCGCCGTCGGTGTCGGGGAGGATGACGATGAACTCCTCGCCGCCCAGGCGCGCCACCAGGTCGAAGGTGCGCAGGTTGCGGCTGGCGCGCGTCGCCACCTCCTTCAGCACCTCGTCGCCGACGTCGTGGCCGTAGGTGTCGTTGACCACCTTGAAGTGGTCGATGTCGAACATCAGCACCGACACCGGCTTGTGGTTGTCGATGGCGCGGTCGAGCAGGCGGGGCAGGTGCGCGCTGACGTAGCGGCGGTTGAACACCCCCGTCAGGCTGTCGGTGAGCGCCATCGACAGGCTCTGCTCGTAGTTCGCGCGCAGCCGCTCCTGGTAGCGCTTGCGCCGGATCTGCGTGCGCACGCGCGCCAGCAGCTCGTTGCGGTCGATGGGCTTGATGACGTAGTCGTTGGCGCCCAGCTCCAGGCCCTTGGCGATGCGGTTGAGGTCGCCCTCGTCCACCACCAGCAGGATCGGCACCTGCCGGGTGCGCTCGTGCGAGCGCAGCTGCGAGCACAGGCGCAGCCCGTCCTCGTTCAGCAGGGTCAGGCTGATGATCACCAGCTCGAAATCGTCGGACAGCGCGCGCTCCAGCGCCCGCGCCCCGGTCTCGGCGGCGACCACGTGGTTGCTGTCGCGCGCCAGCGTGTCGGTGATCTTCTCCAGGTCGAGGGCCGAGTCCTCCAGCACCAGGACCCGCGCCTTCTCGTGCGACTCGCTGAGCAGCGTGCCGGTGGTCGGCTCGATCACGCCGAACTGGCCGGAGGTGTTCTCGCGCAGCCGCCACTCGTCCATCATCATCTTGAGACGGACCAGCGAACGCACCCGCGCGAACAGCGCGATGTCGTTGACCGGCTTGGTCAGGAAGTCGTCGGCGCCGGCCTCCAGGCCGCGCACGCGGTCGGCCACGTCGGACAGCGCGGTCACCATCACCACCGGGATGTGCATGGTGGCGGGGTCGGAGCGGATCTTCTCGCACACCTCGAACCCGTCCATGCCCGGCATCATGACGTCGAGCAGCACGATGTCGGGCGCTTCCTTGCGCACCTGCTCCAGCGCTTCCGGGCCGTTGTAGGCGGTGATGACGTCGAAGTACTCGCGGGTCAGCTTCGCCGCCAGCAGCTTCACGTTCGGCAGGACGTCGTCGACGACGAGGACGCGGGCTGACATCGGCGTCTCAGCTCAGGAACCGCTGGACCGCTTCGAGGAACTTGGTCACGGAGATCGGCTTGGCGATGTAGTCCTCGCAGCCACCCTCGCGGATCTTTTCCTCGTCCCCCTTCATGGCGAAGGCGGTCACGGCGATGATCGGAATCGACTTGAGCTCCTCGTCCTCCTTGATCCACTTGGTCACCTCCAGGCCCGAGACCTCGGGCAGCTGGATGTCCATCAGGATCAGGTCGGGGCGGTGCAGGCGCGCCATCTTCAGCGCCTCCAGGCCGTCGCGCGTCTGCAGCGTGGCGTAGCCGTGGGCTTCCAGCAGGTCGTGGAAGAGCTTCATGTTCAGTTCGTTGTCCTCGACGATGAGGACACGCTTGGCCGCTCGTCCCTGGTCCGCCGCCTCGGCGAGGCCATTCGGTGCCGACATTGACTTGCTCCCCCGGAGTCCCGCCCAGCCCGGCGGCTGTGCGGCCCTCGACCACGTTCGCGTTCGGCGATCCCCGCCACCGACGGCGCCGGGGGTGCTTTTACCGTCTTTCCAGATACAAGGTGAGGGTTAAATTGTCGTTACCTTCGGCCCTTCGTCATACGGGAGTCCGCATGTTCTTCATCCCCCTGTACGACGACAATCCGACGCGCCGCACCCCCGTCGTCACCATCGCGCTGATCGCGCTGTGCATCCTGGTGTACGGCTGGCAGGTGTCGCTGGGGCCGCGCGGCGGGGAGCTGGCGGTGTACGCCTACGGCGTGGTGCCGGCGGTGCTGTTCGGCTACGCCGAGCTGCCCGACGCGCTGCAGGTGGTGCCGCCCTGGGCCACCGTGGTGACGTCCATGTTCCTGCACGGCGGCGTGCTGCACCTGGGCGGCAACATGCTGTACCTCTGGATCTTCGGCAACAACGTCGAGGACAGCATGGGGCGCGGCCGTTTCCTGCTGTTCTACCTGCTGTGCGGCACGGCGGCGGCGCTGACCCAGAGCCTCGCCAGCCCGCTGTCGGAGGTGCCGATGCTGGGCGCCAGCGGCGCCATCGGCGGCGTGCTGGGGGCGTACCTGGTGCTGCACCCACGGGCCAACGTGCGGGTGCTGATGTGGATCATCGTCTTCGTGCGGCTGATCAACGTGCCGGCGCTGATCGTGCTGGGCGTCTGGTTCCTCGGCCAGATCCTCAGCGGCGTCGCCACGCCGACCTCGGACGAGGGCGGCGTCGCCTTCTGGGCGCACGTCGGCGGCTTCGTCGCCGGGGCGCTGCTGGTGTTCCCGTTCAAGCGGCGCGGCGTGGAGGTTCTGGAGCCGGCGCACAGCACGCCCTTCGCGGTGATGCCGGCCTCCGCCGCCGTGAAGCGGCGGGGGAGCGTGCCGGAGGCGGGAAGCCGCTGGCGGCGGTAGGGGTACAGGGGCACGGAGGCGCCGGGGAGATCAGGGGGCAAGGCCCCGGCGGATCTCCGCACCCCTGTAACTGGTCAGGCGGCGTGACGGACCGCCTTGGCGCGCTTGGGCTTGCGGTCGCGGCGGATCTTGCTGCCCTTATGTCGGTACATCTTCGCGTCGGCGCGGCGGATCACCTCGTCCTCGTGGTCGGCCGGGCCGTAGGGCTGCACGCCGACCGAGAAGCGGACCGGCAGCTCCTGCCCGTTCCACGCGGCGTGCGCGCGGTTGGCGAGCTGCGCCAGCTCGGCGGCGCGCGCGGCGCCGGTCGCCGGGTCGGTGTCGGTCAGCAGCACCGCGAACTCGTCGCCGCCCAGCCGCGCCACCACGTCGTGCTGGCGCACGTGCGCCTGGAGCAGCCGCGCCACCTGCCGCAGGTAGGAATCGCCGGCCAGATGGCCGTGCGTGTCGTTGATCGCCTTGAAGCCGTCCAGGTCGATCATCACCAGCACGCCGCCGCCCTGGCCGGCGCGGCGCGCCGCCGCCAGCTCGCGCTTCAGGTGCAGGTTGAAGCCGCGGCGGTTCACCAGCCCGGTCAGCTCGTCCGTCATGGTCAGGCTTTCCAGGTAGGCGATGCGCTCCTGTTGCTGGGTGATCGTCTCCTCCGCCTCGGCCAGCTTGGACAGCAGGGCGGCGAGGCGGACCGGGTCGCTGGCGACGTCGCGGAACCAGACGCCCGCCGCGCCCGGCACCCCTTGTGAGGCAATCCCGTGCGACCCGGCCGCGTCGGAGCGCAGCGCGATGGCGGAGGGCGGGAAGGCGGTCACGGTGGCGTTCATGGGTCGGCTCCGTCGGATACGAGGCTCGCTTCGTCTGGAACCAAGCAACCGTCATGCCAACAGTCAACGCCTTGAAATCCCTCGCCCTATGACCCGGCAAAAGCCGCCCCACCCCCTCCGTCCCGGCAGGAACTGCCCGCGCCTTCCCAGCATGCCCGGCAGAATCTGCCGCATTTTAGATAACTTTGTCCCGTATTTGTCTCTTGTTGAAATGGGCATCCAAGTTGTCCAGGGCGCGGAAGCCCATGGCGTTGCGCGTCTCCACCGTGGCGCTGCCCAGGTGCGGCAGCAGGAAGGTGTTGGGCAGGTCGCGGTAGGCGGGGTTGAGGTTCGGCTCGCCCTCGAACACGTCCAGGCCCGCGGCGGCGATCCGGCCGCTGCGCAGCGCGGCGATCAGCGCCGCGTCCTCCACCACGGCGCCGCGCGCCGTGTTGACGACGATGGCGCCGCGCGGAAGCCGCTCGATGCGCGCGGCGTTCAGCCAGTGCGTCGTCTCCTTCGTCGCGGGGCAGTGGAAGGACAGCAGGTCGGCGTGCTCCAGCATCGCCTCAGCGTCCTCGTGGAAGGTGGCGCCCTGCTCCAGGTCCGGCGTCAGGCGGCTGCGGTTGTGGTAGTGGATGGCCATGCCGAAGGCGCGGGCGCGCTCGGCCACCGCGCGGCCGATTCGGCCCATGCCGAGGATGGCGAGGCGCTTGCCACCGAGGTGCGTGCCCATCAGCTGGGTCGGCGTCCAGCCGGTCCAGGAGCCGGCGCGGATCATCCGCTCGCCCTCCGAGGCGCGCCGGGCGGCGCCCAGCATCAGCAGCAGCGCGATGTCGGCGGTGGCGTCGGTCAGCACGTCCGGCGTGTTGGTGACGGTCAGGCCGCGCGCGCGGGCGGCGGCGAGGTCGATGTGGTCGGTGCCGACCGAGAAGGTGGCGAGGATCCGCACGCTGTCCGGCAGCGCGGCGATGGCGGCGGCGTCCAGCCGGTCGCCGGCACAGCACAGGATTCCGTCCATGCCGGATGCCCGCGCCGCGATCTCCGCGCCGGAGAGCGGCGTGTCATCCGTATTAAGCACGGCGCGGTAATCGCGCGCCGCGCGCGCCTCCACCGCGTCCGGCAGCTTGCGTGTCAGCAACAGCGACGGTCGCGCCACAGCGTGCGAAGATTGCATCCCTCTGCCTCCCCAATTGTTGAAAAGGGCTTGGCGGGCCTTCCGATCCGCGCCACAACACCCATACTATTCCAGTGATAGGCCCCAATCACCGTGGACGCCACCTTGCGCAACCGCCGATCCGCCGCTCCCATCGCCGCCGCCGTCGCGCTCGGCGCCCTGCTCGTCGTCGCGGCGCCGCCCGCCCGGGCGCTCGATGCCGGCGTGATCGCGGATATCCAGCCGCACCGCGCGATCTACAAGATGTCGCTGTCCTCGGCGCGCAACAGCTCGAAGGTCAGCGGCGTCACCGGCCGCATGATGTTCGAGTGGGCGGACGCCTGCGACGGCTGGACCACCGAGCAGCGCTTCCAGCTCCGCTTCGTCTATTCCGAGGGCGAGGCGATGAACATGAACACCAACTACACGACCTGGGAGGCGAAGAACGGCCTGCGCTACCGCTTCAACGTCCTCAAGAAGGTCAACGGCGAGACCGACGAGGACATCCGCGGCGAGGCGACCCTGGACAAGGCCGGCGCCGCCGGCAAGGCCCGCTTCAGCAAGCCCGAGGAGCAGGAGATGGCGCTGCCCATCGGCAGCATGTTCCCCACCTCGCACACGCTGGGCATCCTGCAGCACGCCAAGGCCGGCGACCGCTTCTTCAACGCCACGGTGTTCGACGGCGCCGACGCCGAGGGCAGCACCGAGGTCAACGCCTTCATCGGTCCGGCCGGCAACGCCGACGGCGCGCAGGGCGGCGACCTGACCAAGGGCAAGAAGGGCTGGCCGGTGCGCATGGCCTTCTTCCCGCTGCACAGCGACTCCGCCCAGCCGGAGTACGAGATGAGCCTGCGTCTGCTGCAGAACGGCATCGCGGAGTCGATGCAGATCGACTACGGCGACTTCACCATCAAGGCGATCCTGGAGACCTTGCAGGCGCTGCCGAAATCCGGCTGCTGAAGTTTACTCAATTTTGACACAAGTCGGGCAGAGTGGCGGACATGGTGCGGCCGCCGCCGCTGCCTCGGTTTCAGGAAAGGGTTTGCGCATGCGCAAGAAGCACCACGTGCAGGTCGGGCAGGTCTACCAGGCCCTTGGCGCGGCGAGCGGCCGGTCCTGGCGCGTCAAGGACACCATCGAACTCTTCGGCATCCCGCACGCCCGTGTCGTCAGCACCGAGGACGAGGGCGACAGCAAGACGCTGAGCTGCCTGATCCTCTCCGACACCGGCTACTACCGCATGATCGAAGCGGCCCCCGCCGCGGCGGCGTAACCGGATCCTTGCGGGCAACAGGGGCTACACGGATTTCGCGGATTTAGGCACGGATTACACGGATTTTTTATGCTTGCGGCGCCTGCGCCTTCCCGCAAGCCGTTGCTGAGCACGAAAAAGAAAATCCGTGTAATCCGTGCCTAAATCCGTGCAATCCGTGTGAATTCTTGCTCCAGGCATGAAAAAGCCCCGCTCCACCGAGCGGGGCTTTCTTTCATCCAAGCGCCGTCATTCCTTCGGCGCGGCGACCTTCGGCTTCGGCAGGTCGAGCTTGAGGTGCAACTCGCGCAGGCGTGCCTGGTCCACCTCGGCCGGCGCCTGCATCAGCAGGTCCTCGGCGCGCTGGTTCAGCGGGAAGGCGATGACCTCGCGGATGTTCGGCTCGTCGGCCAGCAGCATGACGATGCGGTCGATGCCCGGGGCCGAGCCGCCGTGCGGCGGGGCGCCCATCTTGAAGGCGCTCAGCATGCCGCCGAACCGCGCCTCCAGCTCCGACGCCGGGTAGCCGGCGATCTCGAAGGCCTTGTACATGACCTCCGGCAGATGGTTGCGGATGGCGCCCGACGACAGCTCCACGCCGTTGCAGACGATGTCGTACTGGTAGGCCTTGATCTCCAGCGGATCCATCTCCTGCAACGCCTTCAGCCCGCCCTGCGGCATGGAGAAGGGGTTGTGCGAGAAGATGACCTGCTTGGCCTCCTCGTCGTACTCGAACATCGGGAAGTCGACGATCCAGCAGAAGCGGAAGGCGTTCTTCTCGATGAGGTCCAGTTCCTGGCCCAGCTTGGTGCGGGCCTGACCGGCCAGCTTCGCCGCCGCGGCCGGCTGGTCGCAGACGAAGAACACCGCGTCGCCGTCCTCCAGGCCGACCAGCGTGCGCAGCTCGGCCTGCGCCGCCTCCGGCACGAACTTGGCGATCGGGCCCTTGCCGCCGGTCGCCTCGAAGATGATGTAGCCGAGGCCCGGCGCGCCCAGCTCGCGCGCCCAATCGTTCAGCTTGTCGAAGAAGCTGCGCGGCCGGTCGGAGACCTTCGGCGCGCGGATGGCGCGCACCACGCCGCCCTTGTCGATGGTCTGGCGGAAGGCGCGGAACTCCACGTCGTCGCGCTTGAACACCGAGGTCACGTCGGTGATGACCAGCGGGTTGCGCAGGTCCGGCTTGTCCGAGCCGTACTTCAGCATCGCCTCGTCGAAGGCGATGCGGCGGAACGGGTAGGAGTCGACCTGGGGCTTGCTCTCGCGGCGGAAGCCGCCGAACTCGTCGAAGATGCCGTGCAGCACCGGCTCGATGGAGGCGAACACGTCGTCCTGGGTGACGTAGCTCATCTCGAAGTCGAGCTGGTAGAACTCGCCCGGGCTGCGGTCGGCGCGCGCGTCCTCGTCGCGGAAGCACGGCGCGATCTGGAAGTAGCGGTCGAAGCCGGCGACCATCAGCAGCTGCTTGAACTGCTGCGGCGCCTGCGGCAGCGCGTAGAACTTGCCGGGGTGGTTGCGGCTCGGCACCAGGTAGTCGCGGGCACCCTCGGGCGAGGACGCCGTGAGGATCGGCGTCTGGAACTCGGTGAAGCCCTGGTCGATCATGCGGCGGCGCACCGAGGCGATGACGCGCGAGCGCAGCAGGATGTTCTCGTGGATGCGCTCGCGCCGCAGGTCGAGGAAGCGGTAGCGCAGGCGCACCTCCTCGCCCGTGTCGGCCTCCTGGTTGACCGGCATCGGCAGGGTCTCGGCCTCGGACTGGACCGTCAGCTCCTGGATCTGCACCTCGATGCGGCCGGTCGCCATCTTGTCGTTGATGGTCTCGGGCGTGCGCTTCACCACCTTGCCGGTGATGGTGATGACGGACTCGAGGCGCAGCCGGTCGGCGGTGGCGAAGTCGGCCTTGGAGTTGTCGATCACGCACTGCGTGATGCCGTAGTGGTCGCGCAGGTCGATGAACAGGAGCTGCCCGTGGTCGCGCTTGCGGTTGATCCAGCCCGACAGGCGGACGGTGGAGCCGGCATCCTCTTCACGAAGCTGGCCGCAGGTGTGGGTGCGATAGGGGTGCATGGGTCGAGCTGCCTTGGGAATCGATGGTTTCCGCGCGGAAAATGGCCGCCAGAGCACACCGGGAGCGCGGGAATGTCAAGGGTGGCAAGCGCGACGCCCCCCTTTCCCGCCGCCCATGGCTCGTGTATGTAACGCGGCCATGACTCTGATCACCACCACATCCGACCTCGAAGCGTTCTGCCGCGACCTCGCGGGCGCCGACTACATCACCGTCGACACCGAGTTCCTGCGCGAGAAGACCTTCTACCCGCAGCTCTGCCTGGTGCAGGTCGCCGGGCCGAAGTCGGCCGCCGCCATCGACCCGCTGGCGGAAGGCATCGACCTCGCGCCGCTGATCGACGTGCTGAACGACCCGTCGGTGCTCAAGGTCTTCCACGCCGCCCGCCAGGACGTGGAGATCTTCTACCAGCTCACCGGCAAGATCCCGCACCCGCTGTTCGACACGCAGGTCGCCGCCATGGTCTGCGGCTTCGGCGACAGCGTCGGCTACGAGACGCTGGTCACCAAGCTGGCCGGCGCCCGCATCGACAAGTCCAGCCGCTTCACCGACTGGTCGCAGCGCCCCTTGACCGACCGCCAGCTGCAGTACGCGCTGTCCGACGTCACCCACCTCCGCCCCGCCTACGAGAAGCTGCGCCGCCGGCTGCACCGCACCGGCCGCGAGCACTGGCTGGAGGAGGAGATGGCGGTGCTGACCGACCCCGCCACCTACGAATCCGACCCCGAGACCGCCTGGATGCGCCTCAAAGTGCGCACCAACAAGCCGCGCTTCCTGGCCGTGCTGAAGGAGCTGGCGGCGTGGCGCGAGCGCGAGGCGCAGCGGCGCGACCTGCCGCGCTCGCGCGTGCTGCGCGACGAGGCCATGCTGGAGATCGCCGCGCACGCGCCGACCACCGTGGACGACCTCGCCCGCACCCGCGGCATGGGCCGCGGCTTCGCCGAGGGGCGCCAGGGGGCCGACGTGCTGGCCGCCGTGCAGCGCGCCCTCGACCTGCCGGAGTCGGAGCTGCCGCGCCTGGAGCCGCGCGAGGAGCCGCCGCAGGGCATCGCCCCGATCGTCGAGCTGCTGCGCGTGCTGCTCAAGATGAAGTGCGACGAGAACCACGTCGCCAGCAAGCTGGTGGCCTCGGCCGCCGACCTCGAGGCCATCGCCGCCGACGACGAGGCCGACGTGCCGGCCCTGCACGGCTGGCGGCGCGAGATGTTCGGCGACGACGCGCTGGCCCTGAAGCACGGGCGAATCGCGCTGGCGATCCTCGACCGCCGGGTGCGCATCGTCCCCACCGAGGTGGTCGAGGAGTAGGATCGGGAGGCTCCGGCCTCCCCGTCCGTTCAATAAAACAACCGGCCAGCGGCGGACGGCGTACGATTGACCCTGCAAACTAGGAAAATTTGATTGGTAATTCCTATGTTAACCACGCTTTAATGCCTTGTTAAAGATACCTAAGCGTAACATACCCGCGCGGTTTCGGGTTTGAGGGGCGGCCCGCCGCGGATGATCGTTGCGGTCCCCTGCCGGGGCACGGTAAACGAGAAAGCGGTCTGGGGGATTTCTGGATGAGCAGTTTTCGCGGCAGGCCGCCGGTCGGCAGAGACCGGGTACGCCTCTCCACCTCGGAGAAGCAGCAGGCCGTCGCCGCTCAGCAGGAAAAAGGCCCCGTCTTCGACAATGACAAGTTGCTGAACCTGCTGCGCTCGGCCAAGAGCGAGCTGCAGGGCATGCGACTGATCCACATGCACCTGTCGCTGCTGAAGGACAAGGACCCGACGGCGCAGATGGTGGTGCGCACCATCATCCAGGAGCTGGGGACCAAGGCCTCCTACCTGCAGTCCTTCAACATCTCGAACGGCGACGTCATCGTCCTCTACAAGGGCCTGAAGCTGACCGGCGTCACCGACGTCTGCCAGAAGGTCGAGCAGGTCTTCCTGTCGAAGACGACGCTGACCGGGCCGAACCCGTACAAGGAATACTCGCTCTACTCGATCATGGAACTGGCGTTGAACTTCATCAACGTCATCCGGTTCGTGGAGGAGCTGGCGTCCGGCGAGTCCGGCATCGCCGTTACCGAGACCAAGCCGCCGATCACGCTGGAAGAGCTGGGCAAGCTCGAACGCTCGATGCAGATGTTCGACCTGTCGCCGTTCCTCTTCAACCAGGCGATCGCCAATCTTGATCCGGCGGCCGAAGACGAGATGGCGTACTTCGAGCTGTACATCTCGATCAAGCTGCTGCAGGAGCGGCTGTGCCCGGACTATGACCTGACGGCCAACAAGTGGCTGTTCAACTACTTCACCGCCAACCTCGACCAGTCGGTGCTGCGGGCGCTGAACCACGGCCTCAGCTTCATGCGCGGCCGGCGCATCGGCATCAACATCAACCTGTCCACGGTGATCTCCACCGGCTTCATCAAGTTTGACGAACGCCTGCCCATCGACTTCCGCGGGCAGGTGGTTCTGGAGATCTCCAAGGGCGACCTGATCGAGAACCTCCAGCTGTTCCAGGAGGTCGTGGACTTCGCGCAGGACCGCCGCTACCAGATCGCGGTGGACGGGCTGAACCCGTTCTGGGTCACCAACTTCGACCTGGAATACCTGAACGCCGACTACGCCAAGATCTTCTGGTCCAACGACATGCTGGAGATGGACCCGGCGTTCGAGAAGTACTTCTTCGAGCGGATCAGCGAGCAGGACCGCTGCAAGTTCATCCTGGCCCGCTGCGACACCGTGTCGAGCCTGGTGTACGCCCACAAGGCCGGCATCAAGCTGGTGCAGGGCCGCGCGGTGGACAACATCCTGCGCAAGGGCGTCAGCATCCGCGACGCCATCTCCGCCGCCAAGGGCATGACGGACTGAGGGTTTGCCCCCTCCCTGCCCCTCCCCCGCTGTCGCGGTGGAGGGAACTCCGCCGCTCTGCCCCCTCCACCGCGACAGCGGGGGAGGGATGGGGAGGGGGCACGCGCTTCCTCACTCCGCCGCCAGCGGCCGTAGCGGGGTTGTCACCACCTCCGCCCTCCGGTTCAGCGCCTTGGCCAGTGCGTCCAGCCGCCGGCGCACCGTCTCGCCGTCCAGCGCCTCGGTGTCGTCGGGCAGCGTCAGCACCAGGGCCTCGCCGCCCAGCTTCAGTGCCGTGCGCTGCAGGAAGGCGCTCGCCCCGCCGGTCAGGTTCAGCGCCAGCCGCAGCCCCAATCCCAGGACCAGCGCCCGCTTCTGCTGCGCGTCCGACAGCAGGCCGCGCACCCCAGCGGTCACCGGGGCGTCGATGGTGCCGGCGTAGCGGGCGTAGCAGGCCAGCGCCAGGAACACCCGCTCGGCGTGGTCGCAGCCGGGGAACGGGTAGCGCAGCACGCGCAGGAAGGCGTGCTCGGCGCGGTAATCCGGGTGCTCGGCCCAGCCGACGTCGCTCAGCAGGCAGGCGGCGTGGCGCAGGCGCTGGCCCAGCGCGTCCTCGCCGGCGAACAGGCCGGCCGTCCACGGCACCAGCAGCGACGGGTCGCCGAAGCGGCAGAACCTCTGCCCCCAGTCGACGCAGGCCGCCAGCAGCGGGTCCTCCTGCCGCACGTCCGGCGGCAGCAGCGAGAACAGGTGCCCTTCGCGCAGGCCGTAGGCGGAGAACACCACGTCGCGCGGCCCCGCCGCCTTGATCAGCCGCTCCAGCACCAGCGCCGCGTAGGGAAGCGTGTCGCCGCGGCGGCGCGAGCCGGCCAGCTTGGCCAGCGTCGACGTGCTCTGGCGGGCGATCAGGTCGGCGAACTGCCGGATCTCGCCGGCCGGCACCGTGTAGTGGTGGATGATGTGCAGCGGGTGGCGGGTCTGCTCCATGTGCAGCTTGGCCAGCGCCCGCCAGCTGCCGCCCACCGGGTAGAAGGTACGCCCCTTGGCCTCGCCCAGCCACGGCAGCGTGTCGAGGTGCTGGTCGATGGCCTTGACCAGCGCGCCGCGGCTCTCCCCCGCCTCCATCAGCCGCAGCGGCCCCAGCGGCAGCGTCACCTGGCGGCCCAGCGCGTGGCCGGAGACGGTGACCAGCTCCAGGCTGCCGCCGCCCAGGTCGCCGACCAGCCCGTCGGCCTCCGGCGTGCCGGACAGCACGCCGTTGGCGGCGAGCTGCGCCTCCTCCTCGCCGCTGACGACGCGCACGCTCAACCCGGTCGCCTGCTCCACCGCCTTGACGAAGGCGGGGCCGTCCTTGGCGTCGCGCACCGCGGCGGTGGCCAGCACGTCCACCCGCGGCACCCGCATGCCCTCGGCGATCTGCCGGAAACGCGGCAGGTGGGCCAGCGCGGCGCGCACGCCCTCGGGGTTCAGCTTCCGGCTCTTCTCGACGCCGCGGCCCAGGCCGCACAGCACCTTCTCGTTGAAGATCGGCATCGGGGAACGCTTCAGCCCGTCGTAGACCACCAGCCGGATCGAGTTGGACCCGATGTCGATGACCGCGATGGTCTCTGGGCGCGGCGCTCCGCGGCGTTCCTCGGCAGCCATCTTACGATACCGTCTTCAGTTTCAGGCGTGGCGGCGTGCGCTTGCTGTTCAGCGCCGACCCGCGGCCGGACAGGCTGGGGTTGGTCATGAAATAGGTGTGGGCGCTGAAGGCATCCGGCCCCGATTCCTTGACACGGTGGTACACGCCGTCCGGCCCCAGCAGCCAGGAGCTGGTCTCGTCCTTGTAGTTGGCGACCATGATCTGGTCCAGCACCTGCTCGTGCACCGTCGGGTTCTCGATGGGGACCAGCGTCTCGATGCGGCGGTCGAGGTTGCGCGGCATCCAGTCGGCCGAGGAGATGTAGATCTTGGCGTGCGGGCTGGGCAGCTTGTGGCCGTTGCCGAAGCACACGACGCGCCCGTGCTCCAGGAAGCGCCCGACGATGGAGCGCACGCGGATGTTCTCCGACAGGCCCTTGATGCCGGGCCTGAGGCAGCAGATGCCGCGGATCACCATGTCCACCATCACGCCGGCCTGGGACGCCTGGTAGAGCTTGTCGATGATCTCAGCATCGACCAGCGAATTGAGCTTCACCCAGATCTGCGCCGGCTTGCCGGCCCTGGCGTTGGCGATCTCGGCGTCGATCAGCTCGACCAGGCGCTTGCGCAGCGTGATCGGCGCGATGGCGATCTTCTCCAGGACCTTCGGCGTGGCGTAGCCGGTCATGAAGTTGAACATCACCGCCGCGTCGTGGCACAGCGCCGGGTCGCAGGTGAAAAAGGACAGGTCGGTGTACACCTTGGCCGTGATCGGATGATAGTTGCCGGTGCCGAAATGCACGTAGCTGCGCAGCGCCTTGTTCTCGCGCCGCACGACCAGCGAGATCTTGGCGTGCGTCTTCAGGTCCACGAATCCGTAAACCACCTGGGCGCCCGCGCGTTCCAGGTCGCGCGCCCAGCGGATGTTGGCCTCCTCGTCGAAGCGGGCCTTCAGCTCGACCAGGGCGGTGACCGACTTGCCGGCCTCCGCCGCCTCGATCAGCGCGGCGACGATGGGCGAATCCTTGGAGGTGCGGTACAGCGTCTGCTTGATCGCCACCACCTGCGGGTCGCGCGCCGCCTGCCGCACGAACTGCACCACCACCTCGAAGCTCTCGTAGGGATGGTGGACCACGATGTCCTTGTGGCGGATCGCGGCGAAGCAGTCGCCGCCGAAGTCGCGGATGCGCTCCGGGAAGCGGGCGTTGAACGGGCGGAAGACGAGGTCGGGGCGCTCGTCGACGATCAGCTGCTTGGTGTCGACCAGCCCGATCAGCCCGTCGAGGATGAACACGTCGTCGTTCGACACGCTCAGCTCGGCGCGCAGGAACTCGCGCAGGTCGGCGGCCATGCCCGCATCGACGGCCAGCCGGATGACGCTGCCGCGGCGGCGGCGCTTGAGCGCGGATTCGAAGGTGCGGACCAGGTCTTCCGCCTCTTCCTCGATTTCGATCTCGCTGTCGCGCAGGATGCGGAAGACGCCGTGCGCCTTGACCTGGAACGGAGGAAACAGCTGGTCGATGAAGGTGAGCACCACCTTCTCCAGCTGGATGAAGCGGATGTCCGAGCCCGGCAATCTGATGAAGCGGTCCAGCTGCGCCGGCAGCGGCACCAGCGCGTCCAGGTGCGTGCCCTTGACCGTGTCGTGCAGTTGCAGGCCCAGCGAGAAGCCCAGGTTCGGGATGAACGGGAACGGGTGCGCCGGGTCCACCGCGATGGGCGTCAGGATCGGGAAGATGTCGTCGAGGAACTTGGCCTCCAGCCAGTCGCGCTCGGCCTCCGACAGCTCGTCCGGGTCGACCACGGCGATGCCGTTCTCGCGCAGCTCCTTCTTGAGCGTGCGCCAGACGTTCTGCTGCTCGCTCATCAGCTCGATGATGCGCTGGTTGACGGCGGCCAGCTGCTGGGCGGGGGTGAGGTTCTCCGGGCTGGGCGCCTTGACGCCGGCGGCCACCTGCCCTTTCAGGCCGGCGACGCGCACCATATAGAACTCATCCAGGTTGCTGGCCGAGATCGACAGGAAGCGCAGCCGCTCCAGCAGCGGGTGGTGCGGGTTCGACGCCTCCTCCAGGACGCGCCGGTTGAAGGCCAGCCACGACACCTCGCGGTTGATGAAGCGCTCCGGCGATTCGGGGTCGATGGTGAAGTCGTCGAGCTGCTGGACGTCGGACACGGGTTGCCTCGCTGGAGAACCGGGATGGGACGAACATGAAACAGGCGTATAGCCTACAACAGCTGGATTACGATTTGGCGAAACGGCATGCTTGTCCAGTGAAAACCCCCCTGCCGGGAGGCCCTGCGCCATGAAGACGCTCTGCCTGATGCGCCACGCCAAGTCCGGCTGGGACGATCCGTCGCTGGCCGACCACGACCGGCCGTTGACCGAGCGCGGGGTGGAGGCCGCCGGACTGGTCGGCCGCCACCTGAAGCACCGGGGAATCCACCCCGACCTGGTGCTGTGCTCCACCGCGAAGCGCGCCGCCGACACGCTGGCGCTGGTGCTGGAGGCGCTGGGCCGCGACGCGACCGTCAAGCACGACCGCGGGCTCTACCTGGCCGGCGCGCCGGCCCTGCTGGAGGCGCTGCGGGCGGCGCCCGATTCGGTGGGAACGCTGATGCTGGTCGGCCACAACCCGGACATGCACCACCTCACCCAACACCTCGCCGGATTCGGCGACCCGAAGGTCCTGCGCGCGGTGGCCGAGAAGTTCCCCACCGGCGGCTGCGCCATCCTGACCTTCGAGACGACGCGCTGGCGCGACGTCTCCCCCGGCCAGGGCCATCTGGTGGAGTTCGTGCGACCGCGCCTGCTGGCATAACCCCCGGCCTTGGGGTATTCCAGGACACCCGTCCCGGAACCCGAGGCCGCACCGCGTTGGCAACCGCTCCGCTCCCCGCATCCCCGACCGGCGCCATGGCGCACGAGGTGGAGTTGAAGCTCCACGTGCAGCCGGACGACCTCGCCCGGCTGGCGGCGCTGCCGCTGCTGGCGGAGCGGGCGGAGGGAGCGCCGGTGACGGGACGGCTGCGCACCGTCTATTTCGACACCCCGGACCTGCGCCTGTACGGCCGCGGCATCGCGCTGCGCCTGCGCCACGACGGCACACGGCGGATCCAGGGCCTGAAGACCGTCGCCGCCGACCCGCAGGCCGACGCCGCCGCGGTCGCCGTGCGGCGCGAGTGGGAGTGGCCGGTGGAGGGCGACGCCCCCGACTTCGCGCGCCTCGACGCCGAGGGCGCCGGCGCCCTGGTGCCGGAGGACGCGCGCGGCGAACTGATGCCGGTCTTCGCCACCGACTTCACCCGCACCGCGGTGCTGCTGCGCCTGGACGCGCAGACCAGCGTCGAGGTCGCCATCGACGATGGCGGCATCGCCGCCGGCCGCGGCGACGAGCGGATCAGCGAGGTCGAGCTGGAGCTGAAATCCGGCCGCATCGGCCGCCTGTTCGCCCTGGCGCAGGAACTGCACGGCGCCGTGCCGTTGCGCATCGGCATGGAGAGCAAGGCCGAGCTGGGCTACCGCATGGTCTCCGGCCGGGCGCCGGCGCCGGTGCTCGGCGACCCGCCCATGTTGTCGCCGCTCAGCACGGTGGCCGAGGCGTTCCGCCACGTCGTGCGGCACGGACTGCGCCAGATCCTCGCCAACGAGCCCTGCGTGCTGGCCGGCGGCGACGCCGAGGGCCTGCACCGGATCCGCATCGCCCTGCGCCACCTGCGCACCGCGCTGACGCTGTTCGCCCCGGTCGTCGCGCCGGCCGAGGCGGCGCGGCTGGAGCACGAGATCCGCTGGCTGGCCAAGCGGCTGCGGCCGGCGCGGGCTTGGGACGTGCTGGCCTCCGCCCTGCCCGACCCGGCGCTCGCCCCCGCCCTGGCCGAGGCCCGCCGCCCGGCGGCGGAGCGCGCCGTGGCCGCGCTGCGCGAGCCTCGCTGCACGGCGCTGCTGCTGGCGCTGGGGGTCTGGCTGGAGGAGGGGCACTGGCACGCCGGCATCGCCCGCGCGCGGCTCGACGCGCCGATGGCCGACCTCGCCGGCCCCTGGCTGGCGGCCCGGCACGCCAAGGCGCGCAAGGCCGAGGATCCCGAACGCCTGCGCCGCCGCCTGCGCACGCTGCGCTACGGCGTGGAGGTCTTCCGCGGCCTCTACCCGCCGGACTCCGTGCGCCCCTACGGCACGGCGCTGGACTCGCTGTACGGCACGCTGGACGCGCTGCACGACCTGCGGGTGGCGGAGAAGCGTCTGAAGGCCCTGGCCGGCGGCAAGGCGGCCAAGCCGCTGGAGCGGCGGGCGGCGCAGCACCGCAAGGCGCTGGCGGAGCGGCTGAAGGCGTTCCGGGAAATGGCGGTGTTCTGGGGGTGACGGCGGCGGCATCCGCCCCCATCTCCTCGCCATGACCGACGACCGCACCCAGAAGCAGCGCATGCTGGCCGGCGACCTCTATTGCGCCGCCGACCCGGAGATCCAGGCCGACCAGCAGCGCACCCAAACCCTGCTGCGCGCCTTCAACGACGGCGAGTCCGCCGTCCTCGGAACGCTGCTCGGCGCCATCGGCGAGGGCACGGTGGTCCGCGCGCCATTTTATTGCGACTACGGCTTCAACATCCGCCTCGGCGCCGGGGTGTTCCTGAACTTCAACTGCGTGTTCCTCGACGTGGTCGGGATCGAGGTCGGCGACGGCACGCAGATCGGCCCGGCCGTGCAGGTCTACGCCGCCGACCACCCGCGCGACCCGGAGCCGCGCCGCCAGGGCCTGGAGTTCGGCCGGCCGGTGCGCATCGGCCGCAACGTCTGGATCGGCGGCGGCGCCATCCTGCTGCCCGGCGTCACGGTCGGCGACGACGCGGTGATCGGCGCCGGCAGCGTGGTGACCCGCGACGTGCCGCCCGGCGCCACCGTGGCCGGCAACCCGGCGCGGGCGCGGCCTACCCCTCCATCTCCGCCAGCACCCCGCGCACCAGCGGCACGGTGACCGGCCGCTGCTTGGCCAGCGAGGCGCGGTCGATGGCTGCCACCACGCGGCGCGCCGCGTCCAGCGAGCGCTCCATGCGCGCCAGCAGGTAGCCGATCACCTCCTGGCTGGGGATCAGCTGGCGGTCGGCGAACAGCTTGACCAGCACCGCCGCCAGCAGCGCCTCGTCCGGCGCCTCCACCCCCACCGCCGGGGCGCCCTTGATGCGCGAGCGCAGGTCGGGCAGCTTCACCCGCCAGCGCGCCGGCGCCTTGCGCGCCAGCAGCAGCAGGTGCCCGCCGCAGTCGCGGGCGAGGTTGTAGAGGTGGAACAGCGCCCGCTCCCGCCCCGGCTTGCCCGCCACGGCGTCGGCGTCGTCCACCACCACGGCGCGCGCCGCGTCGATGAGCGCCGGCAGGTCGGCGTCCTCCAGCGCGGCGCCGGTCACCTGCGGCGCCCGGCTGCGCGCCCGCCAGACCTGGCCGAGGTGCGTCTTGCCGCAGCCCGGCGGCCCCCAGACGGTCAGCGCCGGGGCCGGCCACGCCGGCCAGCGGTCGAGCCACGCCACCGCGTCGCCGTTGCTGGGCGCCACCAGGAAGTCCTCGCCGCCCATCGCCGGGCGGAAACCGAGGTCCAGCGGCAGTTGCGCCGGGACGCTCATGGGCTGTCGACCGCGCCGTTGTAGTAATCGCTCTGCAGGTAGCGCCCCAGCGCGAAGCGGGTCAGCACGCCGATCACCGCCGCCACCGGCACCGCCAGCAGCACGCCGACGAAGCCGAACAGGCTGCCGCCGGCCAGCAGCGCGAACATCACCCACACCGGGTGCAGCCCGACCTTGTCGCCGACCAGCTTGGGCGTCAGCACGTTGCCCTCGATCATCTGGCCGAAGATGAAGATCGCCACCACGATCGCCACCCGCCACAGCGAATCGAACTGCAACAGCGCCAGCCCGGTCGAGGTGACGAAACCGAACAGCGTGCCGACGAACGGGATGAAGGACAGCAGCCCCGACAGCAGCCCCACCACCAGCCCGAAGTTCAGCCCCGCCGCCGACAGCCCCAGCGCGTAGAACAGGCCGAGCACCACGCACACCAGCGCCTGCCCCCGCACGAAGCCGGCCAGCGTGCGGTTCACCTCCTGCGCCTGAGCGCGGATGGTGGACAGGTGCTGGCGCGGCGCCCAGCCGTCCACCCGGCCGACCAGCACGTCCCAGTCGCGCAGCAGGTAGAAGGCGACCACCGGCGTGATGAACAGCACCGAGAACACGTCGAACAGCGCCAGCCCGCCCGACAGCAGGCCGCGCAGCACCCGGCCGATCCACCCGACGGCCTCGCCCGCGTACTCGCCGGCGGCGGTGCGCAGGCGCTCCACGTCCTCCGGCGACAGGCGGTGCACGAGGTCCTCGATGGCCGGCTGCACGCGCTCGCGCAGCACCTGGGCGTAGTGCGGCAGCGTGTCGATCAGCAGCACCGCCTGCGCCTGCACCAGCGGCAGCAGCAGCAGCACGAAGCAGAACGCCACCAGCACGAAGGACAGCAGCACAACCACCGCCCCCGCCCAGCGCGGCAGCCCGGTGCGCTCCAGCCGGTCCACCGAGGGATCGAGGAAATAGGCGATCGCCAGCCCCGCCACGAAGGGCAGCAGCATGCCGGACAGCACCCACAGCACCGCCGCGAACAGCGCGAAGCCGATCAGCCAGAAGCGGAGGTGCCGGGCCTGGTTCACTTGAGGCCCCCGGTGCGGTCGAACAGGATGCGGCCGCGCCCCAGGTAGGCCAGCCCGGAGGCCACGGTGGTGACCGTGCACAGCCACACCAGCAGCCGCACCAGGTCGTAGCCGTAGAAGACCGGCTGCGTGTAGTCGAGCCCGTGCGGCGCCAGCACCGCCACCGGCAGCACCAGTTGCACCGCGGTGTTGAGCTTGCTGATGCCGAGCGGCTGCATCGCCAGCGATTCCTTGAGCGTGTAGGCCAGCAGCACCGCGCCGACGATCATCAGGTCGCGGAACACCACCAAGATGACCAGCCACAGCGGCAGCTGCCCGACGTTGCCCAGCGCCACGTAGACGCTGACCAGCAGCACCTTGTCGGCGATCGGGTCGAGGTAGGCGCCCAGCGCCGTGCGGGCGCGGAACATGCGCGCGATGGCGCCGTCCAGCGCGTCCGAGGCGCCGGCCGCCATGCACAGCCAGAACGTCCAGCCCAGCTCGCCGGCCAGGATCAGGTAGACGGCCAGCGGCGCGCACAGCAGCCGGCCCAGTGTGATGGTGTTGGGGATGCTCACGCGCTTCCCCTCTCCTTTCGGTGCGTCAAGCCTTGCATTTCTTCGGCCGTCATCCCCGCGAAGGCGGGGATCCATAGCCCTCAAGGCACGCCGCTTCGGAAATTATGGATCCTCGCCTGCGCGGGGATGACGGGGACGGCAGCGTAACGGCCCATCGCCGATGCCGCCACCGCATCAATACCGCCGCGCGGGAATCGTGCCGAGGTCGCGCGGCGGCGCGCCCATGACGACGCCCGGCCCGGCCGGGGCGGCCATCGGCGGCGGAACCGGGGCCGCGGCCGGCAGCGGCGCCGCCGGCTGGCTCGCCCCGGCGCCCCTGGGCAGGGCGCGCAGTTCCAGCGCCGGGGCCGGCACCACGCCGGCATCGACGCGCGGCGCCGCCTGGGTCAGGCCGAGGTCGCGGCGCGCCATCGCCTGCCGCAGCCGCTCGACGTCGCCGCGGAAGGTCAGCGCCACCAGCGCCTCCATCCGGCTCAGCGACAGCAGGTCGGCGCGGGTCACCGCCTGCACGGTGGCCAGCCGCTTGCGCGTCTCGATCCAGTCCTCCAGCCGGCCGACCGGCACCGCCACGGCGACCGTCTGCTCGCCGCCGGAGACCGCCGTGTTGTCGCGCTTCCACGCCTCGTCCAGCGCCGCAGCCACGAAGGTCACGCCGCGCGCCAGCGCGTCAGCGGGGCGGTCGTCGGCATCGACGCGGACGCTGACCGGGAACTGCTCGCGCGAGCCGTCCAGGCCGTAGCGGACGACGTCCACCGCCAGCGGCTGCCCCCGAGTCGGCTCGCCCGACGCCGGCAGCGTGGTGCGCGCCACCACCACGCCGTTGGCGCTGTAGCGCCGGGCGATGGCGGCCAGCGGATCGGCCGCGCCGTTCACCGCGTCCTGGGCGCCGATGGCCTGGAGATCCTCCATCTCGCCCTCCGGCACCACCAGCGGCACCAGCGAGCTGCCGCGCTCGCGCGCCTCCCAGGCCGAGCGCCAGGGCGTGCGGTCCTCCCACAGGATCGGCTTGCCGTCCACCACGGTCACCGGCAGCACGACGAGCGGCTGGCTCGGCGGCTCGACGTAGGCGGCGCCGCTGCCGCCGAGCTGGTCGCGCACTGCCTGCGGGCGGAAGCGCACGGTCATCGTGCCGACGTAGCGGTTGGCCGCCAGCTTCTCCTCGTCGATCTCGAATCCCGCCACGAGGCGGGCGAGGTCGTGGTCGGACAGCCTCGGCGCCTTCCCGCCCGGGACGAGGCGCTGGTACAGCGTGTCCCACGCCTTGCGCTGCGCCTCGCTGATCGCCTGGTCGCGTCCGGCGTTGGGGTTGGCGGTGGTGACGTCCACCTTCACGCCCGAGACGGTGAAGGCGTCGGCCTGCGCCGCGGGCGCGACCTGGGCGCGCGCCGGGAGCGTGTGCCCGGCCAGCGCCAGAAGCAGGGCGGCGATGACGGCGCAAAGCGCCCGGCGGCTGCGGTGGAGCATTGCAATGCCTTCCGATTCGAGTATGTTTCGGCCCGATCTTTGGCCCGGTATATAGCCCAGCCCAAGCGAGGATACCATCAGCACTCCCGCAAAAAACGCGTCCGACGCCTACAAGCAGGCAGGCGTGGACATCGACGCCGGCAACGCGCTGGTCGAGGCCATCAAGCCGCTGGCACGCTCCACCGCGCGCGCGGGTTCCGACGCGGGCCTGGGCGGCTTCGGCGCGCTGTTCGACCTGAAGGCCGCCGGCTACCATGACCCGCTGCTGGTCGCCACCACCGACGGCGTCGGCACCAAGCTGAAGGTCGCCATCGACAGCGGCCGCCACGACACGGTCGGCATCGACCTCGTGGCGATGTGCGTCAACGACCTCGTCGTCCAGGGCGCCGAGCCGCTGCTGTTCCTCGACTACTTCGCCACCGGCAAGCTGGACGTCGAGGCCGGGCGCGCCATCGTCGCCGGCATCGCCGAGGGCTGCCGGCAGGCCGGCTGCGCCCTGGTCGGCGGCGAGACCGCCGAGATGCCGGGCATGTACGCCAAGGGCGACTACGACCTCGCCGGCTTCTCGGTCGGCGCCGTCGAGCGCGACCAGGCGCTGACCGGGGCCGGCGTGCAGGCCGGCGACGTGGTGCTGGGCCTCGCCTCCTCGGGCGTGCACTCCAACGGGTATTCGCTGGTGCGCCGGCTGGTCGAGACGAGCGGCCTCGGCTACGCCGACCCGGCTCCCTGGGACGCGTCGAAGACGCTGGGCGAGGCGCTGCTGACGCCGACGCGCATCTATGTGAAGAGCGCGCTCGCCGCGGTGCGCGCCGGCACGGTGCGGGCGCTGGCCCACATCACCGGCGGCGGCCTGATCGAGAACATCCCGCGCGTGCTGCCGGACGGCCTGGGGGTCAGCCTGGACGCCACGCAGTGGCCGCTGCTGCCGGTGTTCGGCTGGCTGGCCAAGACCGGTGGCCTGAGCGCCGCCGACCTCGCCCGCACCTTCAACTGCGGCCTCGGCATGGTCGTCGTCTGCCCGCCGGAGAAGGCGGACGAGGCGGCGGAGATCCTGCGCCAGCACGGCGAGACGGTGTACCGCGTCGGCACCATTGCCCCGGTGGCGGATGGCGAGCGCGTGACGGTCGCCGGAACGGACACGGCATGGCCCGTCTGAAGGTCGGCGTCCTGATCTCGGGACGCGGCAGCAACCTGCAGGCGCTGATCGACGCGGCGGCGGCCCCCGGCTTCCCCGCGGAAATCGCGCTGGTCCTCTCCAACAAGGCCGACGCCGCCGGACTGGCGCGCGCGGCCGAGGCGGGCATCGCGACCGCGGTGGTCGACCACCGCGAATTCCCGGGCGACAAGGCCGCCTTCGAGGCGGCCATGGACGCCCGGCTGCGCGCGGCCGGCGTGGAACTGGTGTGCCTCGCCGGCTTCATGCGGCTGCTGTCGCCGTGGTTCGTCGATGCGTGGCGCGACCGGATGATCAACATCCACCCGTCGCTGCTGCCCGCCTTCAAGGGGCTGGACACCCACCAGCGGGCGCTGGACGCCGGCGTGCGCGTGCACGGCTGCACGGTGCACTACGTGCGCTCGGAGATGGACGTCGGCCCGATCGTCGTGCAGGCGGCGGTGCCGGTGCTGCCGGACGACGACGCCCACGCCCTGGCCGGCCGCGTGCTGGCGCAGGAACACCGCGCCTACCCCCTCGCCGTGCGCCTGATCGCCGAGGGCCAGGTCCGCGTCGAGAACGAGCGCGTCCATGTCGACGGGCACGCCCCCGACGGCGCGTCGGTGCTGCTCAACCCCGCGCCGTAAGGCGGGACTTGCCGGCGCGCCTCTCGGCCACCACTTCCTCGCAAAACCGCAAAAACGAGGAGGGGGTTATCATCATGGCCTTGGCGCAGCAACACGACCGGCCCGTCAGCGAAGAACTGGTGCGCGAGCACGCGCGCGGCTGGGAATCCTTCACGCACTTCATGAAGTACGCCGTCATCGGCGTCGTGGTCGTGCTGGTCCTGATGGCGATTTTCCTGCTCTAGCCATCCCATTCCGCATTCCCGTCGTCCCCGCCCCGGCGCGGACGACGGGACACGCGCCCGCGTCGCGGGCGGAACAGCCGGTATGCACGTCGAGACATGCACGCGGGAGAGCCTGGACGACTGGGTCCGCATGCGCCGCGCCCTGTGGCCGGAAGCGTCGCTCTCCATACACCGCGCCGAAGCGGAGGCCATGCTGGACGGCGGCCGCGCGGCCATCCGCCTCGCGCGCTCACCCGACGCCGAGTGGATCGGGTTCGCCGAAGCGACCCTCCGCCATGATTACGTGAACGGCTGCGAAACGTCGCCCGTGGCGTTCCTCGAAGGGCTGTACGTGCGCTCGGACTGGCGCCGGCGCGGGGTGGCCCGCCTGCTGGTCCGGTCGGTCGTCGCCTGGGCGACGGCGCAGGGGTGCCGGGAACTGGCGTCGGACGCCCTCATCGACAATCAGGTGTCCCAGCGCATGCACATGGCGCTCGGCTTCGAGGAGACCGAACGCGTCGTCTACTACCGCCGTTCGCTCGGACAACCCGAATAAACGAAGGGCCGCCCCGGGGGGCGGCCCTTCGCAGATCCTCGACGCTGCGGCTGAAATCAGCCGACCAGCTCCAGGCCGGAGAAGAAGTAGGCGATCTCCTGGGCGGCGGTCTCCGGGGCGTCGGAGCCGTGCACCGAGTTCGCCTCGATCGACTCGGCGAAGTCCTTGCGGATGGTGCCCTCGGCGGCGTTGGCCGGGTTGGTGGCGCCCATGATCTCGCGGTTGCGGGCGATGGCGTTCTCGCCTTCCAGCACCTGCACGACCACCGGGCCGGAGACCATGAACTTCACCAGGTCGCCGAAGAACGGACGCTCGCGGTGCACGCCGTAGAAGGTCTCGGCCTGGGCCTGGGACAGCTGGAGGCGCTTCTGCGCGACGATGCGCAGGCCACCGTCCTCGAAGCGGGCGTTGATCTTGCCGGTCAGGTTGCGGCGGGTCGCGTCGGGCTTGATGATCGACAGGGTGCGCTCGAGGGCCATGGCGGTGGTGCTCCACATGAAAATGGTTTTCCCGGCGCTCCCCGAACGGAGGCACCGCGTTGCGCGGGGTTATAGCGGCCGGGCGGCGGCTCGGCAAGCATGTCCCCACCCGATCCCTTCAAACCAAGCCGCCGACGTGCTACATCCCCCGGCAACATGCTGCACATCAACGACCTGACGTTCCGCTACGGCGGCCGCGTGCTGTTCGACCAAGCCACCGCGGTGGTGCCGAAGGGGCACCGCGTGGCGCTCGTCGGCCGCAACGGCTGCGGCAAGAGCACGCTGCTCAAGCTCATCGCCGGCACCCTGCACGCCGACGGCGGCTCCATCACGCTGCCCGCCGGCATGAAGCTCGGCATGGTAGCGCAGGAGGTGCCGGCCGGCTCGACCAGCCTGATCGACACCGTGCTGGCCGCCGACACCGAGCGCACCGCGCTGCTCGCCGAGGCCGAGACCGCCACCGACCCGCACCGCATCGCCGAGGTGCACACGCGCCTCGCCGACATCGAGGCGCACTCGGCGCCGGCCCGCGCGGCGCAGATCCTCTCCGGCCTGGGCTTCGACGCGGACGCGCAGCTCCAGCCCTGCTCGGCCTTCTCCGGCGGCTGGCGGATGCGCGTGGCGCTGGCCGGCGTGCTGTTCGCGCGGCCGGACCTGCTGCTGCTCGACGAGCCGACCAACCACCTCGACCTCGAAGCCACGATCTGGCTCGAGAACTACCTGAAGAACTACCCGCACACGATCCTGCTGGTCAGCCACGACCGCGACCTGCTGAACTCGGTGCCGACGACGACCATCCACGTCGACCAGGGCAAGCTGGTGACCTACGGCGGCAACTACGACCGCTTCGTCGCCACCCGGCGCGCCAACATCGAGCGCCTGCAGGCCAACGCCGCCAAGCAGGAGGCGGTGCGCAAGCACATCCAGTCCTACATCGACCGCTTCCGCTACAAGGCCAGCAAGGCCCGGCAGGCGCAGAGCCGCATCAAGGCGCTGGAGCGCATGGAGCCGATCGCCGAGGTGGGCGAGGAGGAGCGGGTCAGCTTCAACTTCCCGCAGCCCGACGGCCTGTCGCCGCCGCTGGTCGCGCTGGAGGACGCCACCGTCGGCTACGGCGACAAGGCGATCCTCAGGCGCCTCAACCTGCGCATCGACATGGACGACCGCATCGCGCTGCTGGGCGCCAACGGCAACGGCAAGTCGACGCTGGTCAAGCTGCTGGCCGGGCGCCTCAAGGCGATGGGCGGCGAGATGCGCCGCTCCGGCAAGCTGAAGGTCGGCTACTTCGCCCAGCACCAGGCGGAGGAGTTGGACCTGACCCTCACCCCCGTCCAGCAGATGGCCCGCGTCATGCCCGACGTGCTGGAGGAGAAGGTGCGCGCCCACCTGGGCCGCTTCGGCTTCCCGCAGCAGAAGGCGGAGACGAAGATCTCCAGCCTGTCCGGCGGCGAGAAGGCGCGGCTGCTGTTCGCGATGATGAGCCGCGAGGCGCCGCACATCCTGATGCTCGACGAGCCGACCAACCACCTGGACCTCGACAGCCGCGAGGCGCTGATCCAGGCGATCAACGGCTTCGAGGGCGCGGTGATCCTGATCAGCCATGACCCGCACCTGATCGAGCTGACCGCCGACCGCCTCTGGCTGGTCGCCGAGGGCACGTGCAAGCCCTACGACGGCGACATGGAGGACTACCGCGCCCTGCTGCTCGACAAGGCGCGCGCGGAGCGGGCCGAGGCCAAGGGCGACACCGGCCCCAGCCGCAAGGACCAGCGCCGCGCCTCGGCGGAAGCGCGCGCCGCGCTGGCGCCCCTGAAGAAGAAGGCCACCGACGCCGAGGCGCTGGTCGGCAAGCTGAGCGCCGAGAAGGCGAAGATCGAGGGCAAGCTGGCCGACCCCAAGCTCTACGAAGGACCGAGCGAGACGCTGCGGAAGCTGCAGATCGACCTGGGCGCCGTCGAGAAGAAGCTCTCGGCCGCCGAGGAGACGTGGCTGGAGGCGCTGGAGGTCTACGAGGCCGCCGCCGCCGAGGCGGGCATCGCCGCATGAGCGCCGAACTGGACCAGGAGTGCCCGGCGGCGCTGGCCGACGAGCAGCGCACGTCGGACGTGCTGGCGGCGTTCCGCGCCGACCTGCCGCAGGGCCGGGTGGCGCTCGCCCACCTGATCGCGGCGCTGGGCGACCGCTCGCTGGGCACGGTGCTGCTGGCGCTGGCGCTGCCGACCATCGCGCCGGTGCCGCTCGGCGTCTCGGTGCTGTGCGACCTGCCGCTGTTCCTGTTCTCGCTGCGCCTGCTGTTCGGCAAGCGCGACGCGGTGCTGCCGGCGTGGCTGCTGCACCGCTCGGTGTCGCGGGACAACGCGGCGCGCATGCTGGACGCGGTGATGCCGCGCCTGCTGTGGATCGAGGCGATGCTGAAGCCGCGCCTGCCCCGTCTGGCCCACGTGGACGGCGAGCGCTGGTTCGGCGTGCTCATCTTCGTGCTGATCACCATCTGCATCGTGCCGGTGCCGCTGATGGGCTGGCTGCCCGGATTCGCGCTGGTGCTGATCTCGCTGGGGCTGATCGAGCGCGACGGCGGCGCCATCGGCGTGGGGCTGCTGCTGTCGGTCGCCGCGGTGGTCGCGGCGGTGGTGCTGGTGTCCGGGCTGTCGTACGCGGGCCACGAACTTCTGTCCAATGAGCCTATTCCGTAAGCGTGCGGCGTCCAGCGGGTTGCAAGATCCCGTCCTTTTGTTGGATAAGAAAACCTAGGAAACCATGGTTCGGGACCCCCGGGCACAAGATCGTGTTAACCGGGGGCATCAGGCAATAACCACCGGCGAAAGGCCGATCATGACTCCCTCGGAATATTCCGTCGCCGCGAAAGCCAAGAATGCCAAGGCGCCGCACCCGGCGCTGATCTTCTTCCAGCGGTGGATGGCCAACCCCATGGCGGTGGGATCGATCACGCCGTCCGGTCCCGGCCTGCGCAAGATCATCCGTGAGAATCTGGTCTGCGGTCCCGACGAGGTGATCGCCGAGTTCGGCCCCGGCACCGGCGCCATCACCCAGGCGCTGCTGGAGGCCGGCGTCCCCGCCCAGCGCATCTATTCCTTCGAGATCGACGCGCACCTCGCCAACTACGTGCACGGCGTCTATCCCGACGTGAACGTCATCAACGCCGACTGCCGCAAGATCGCCGAGACGCTGGGGCCGGACCTGATGGGCAAGGTCGGCACGGTGGTGATCGGCATTCCCATGAAGGCGCTGCCCATGGACGTGCAGCAGGGCATCGTGGACGCCACCTTCTCGGTCATGCCGGAAGGCCGCCGCTTCCTGCTGTACACCTACATGATCAACTCGCCGCTCAACATGCAGAAGCTGGGCCTGAAGGGGAAGCGCATCGGCTTCACCTGGCAGAACGTCCCGCCGGCCTCGGTGTGGGCGTACTGGAAGGCCTGACCTTCGCTTCCGTGGTTTCATGAAAACGCCCCTTCCCGTGTGGGAGGGGCGTTTTCGTTTGTGCGGCCGTTGCCCCCTCCCTAACCCTCCCCCGCTGCGCGGTGGAGGGAACTCCGCCGCATCGTCGGCAGCCCCCCTCTCCCGCGCAGCGGGGGAGGGTTAGGGAGGGGGCATCACGCCTCCGGCTTCCGCGGCGTCCGCGCCGCGACGCGGTCCACCCACCCCGCCGGCAGCGCCGACAGCAGCCACACCACCGCCGCCATCGGCCACGGGAACGAAATCCGCCCGACGTTGCGCGCCAGCTTCCGCTTGATCAGCTCCGCCGCCGGCCCGGCGTCCATCAGGAAGGGCATCGGGAACGGGTTGCGCGCCGTCATGCGGCTGCGCACGAAGCCGGGGCAGATCACCGACACGCCGATCCCCTGCCCGGCCAGATCGCCGCGCAGCGATTCGCCCAGGACCCGCACCGCCGCCTTGCTGGCGCAGTAGGCCGGCGCCCCGGGCAGCCCGCGGAAGCCCGCCAGCGAGGCCATCAGCGCGACCTGCCCCCTCCCCCGCCCCCGCATGGCGTCGATGGCCGGGTAGATGGTGTTCAGCACGCCGTCCAGGTTCACCGCGAAGATTCGCCGCGCCTGCTCCTCGGTCTCCCCATTCAGACCGGTGCCGGCGGAGATGCCGGCGTTGGCGATCACCAGATCCACCGGGTGCGCCGCGTCGAACCCGGCGAACCACGCCGCCATGGCCGCGCGGTCGGCGGAGTCCACCACCCCGGCCTCCACCACCGCCCCCCTGGCCCGGCAGCGCGCCGCCACGGCGTCGAGGCGCGCCGCGTCGCGCCCGGTCAGGCCCAGCGCCACGCCGGGGCCGGCGTAGGCCAGCGCCAGAGCCTCGCCGATGCCGCTGGACGCACCGGTGATCACCAGGGAATGGACCGGAGTCATCTCGCCTCGCCGCTTGTTGGCCCGCCGAACGCAAGCTATAAGTTGTTCCCCCAAAGCCCACAAATTGTATCCGAGGCCGATGTGACCGCCCACCGCCCCGTCGCCAGCATGACCGGATTCGCCCGCGTGGACGGCCACGCCGACGGCTACGCCTGGACGCTGGAGGCGAAGAGCGTCAACGGCCGCAACCTCGACCTGCGCTGCCGCATGCCCTCCGGCTTCGACCAGCTGGAGGCGCAGGCCCGCGCCGAGGTCCCGAAGACGCTGGCGCGCGGCACCGTCAACCTGACGCTCAGCGTCACCCGCACCTCGACCGTGTCGCAGATCCGCATCAACCGCGAACTGCTGGCCCAGGTGCTGGAGCTAGCCCGCGAGATCGAGGGCGCCGGCGCCGCCGCGCCGCGGCTCGACGCGCTGCTCACCGTGCGCGGCATCATCGAGCCGGTCGAGGAGGACGAGACCGAGGCGCGCGAACGCCTGGACGCCGCGCTGAAGAAGGACCTCGCCGCCGTGGTCGGGCAGCTGGCCGCCGCCCGCGCCGCCGAGGGCGCGCGGCTGGTGACCATCCTCAACGGCCACCTGGACGAGATCGCCCGGCTGACCGACGCGGCCGCCGCCTGCTCCTCGGTTCAGCCCGACGTGCTCAAGGAGAAGCTGCGCGCCCAGGTCGCCGCGCTCCTCGACGCCGTGCCGACGCTGTCGGAGGACCGGCTGTCGCAGGAAGCGGCGCTGATCATCGCCAAGGGCGACGTGCGCGAGGAGATGGACCGGCTGCGCGCCCACGTCCAGGCGGCGCGCGACCTGCTGGCCGAGGGCGGCGCCATCGGCCGCCGCTTCGACTTCCTGTGCCAGGAGTTCAACCGCGAGGCCAACACGCTGTGCTCCAAGTCCGCCGACGTGGAGCTGACGCGCATCGGCCTGTCGCTGAAGGCTTCCATCGAGCAGCTGCGCGAGCAGGTGCAGAACATCGAGTGATCCGCATGCCCTCCACCGACCACCCCGCCCCGAAGGACATCCGTCGGCGCGGCCTGATGCTCGTGCTGTCGTCGCCGTCGGGCGCCGGCAAGACGACCATTTCCCGCCGCCTGCTCGACCGCGACGCCGGCATCACCATGTCGGTGTCGGTGACGACGCGCCCGATGCGCCCCGGCGAGGTGCCGGGCCGCGACTACTACTTCATCGACATGCCCGAGTTCGAGCGCAAGGCCGAGGCCGGCGAGTTGCTGGAGTACGCCCGCGTGTTCGGCAACTGCTACGGCACGCCGCGCGACAAGGTCGAGCAGGCGCTGGG
This sequence comes from Azospirillum sp., assembly GCF_050789165.1. Classification (NCBI taxonomy): domain Bacteria; kingdom Pseudomonadati; phylum Pseudomonadota; class Alphaproteobacteria; order Rhodospirillales; family Azospirillaceae; genus Azospirillum; species Azospirillum sp. The sequence goes on along the minus strand of NZ_JBOZRT010000125.1, from coordinate 78,602 downwards.
CGCCGGCCGCGACGTGCTGTTCGACATCGACTGGCAGGGCACCCAGCAGCTGGCCGAGAACGCCCGCACCGACCTCGTCAGCGTCTTCATCCTGCCGCCGTCCGGCGAGGAGCTGGAGCGCCGCCTGCACAGCCGCGCCCAGGACTCGGCCGAGGTGATCGCCCAGCGCATGGCCAAGGCGTCGGACGAGATCAGCCACTGGGCCGAGTACGACTACGTGATCGTCAACCACGACATCGAGGAGAGCGTCGCCTCGGTCCAGGCGATCCTGCGCGCCGAACGCCTGAAGCGCACCCGGCAGGTGGGGCTGCAGAAGTTCGTGCAGGCGGTTCAGGCGGCGTTGTAGGAATACTCTTGGCGACCAAACACCTTTCCTGACCGTCATCCCCGCGAAGGCGGGGATCCATACGTTCCACAGTCACTCGCTTTGGGAATTATGGATCCCCGCTTTCGCGGGGATGACGAAAAAAGCAAGAAATACCAATATGTTACGGCATCTCGCCGTCCGGCACCCGGTACCATCCGTCCCGGCCCAGCGCCTCCAGGGGGCGGAACCGCGCCTTGTAGGCCATCTTGCGGCTCTGCGCGATCCAGTAGCCGAGATAGACGTAGGGCAGCCCCTCCGCCCGCGCCCGCGCGATCAGGCCCAGGATCATGTAGGTGCCCAGGCTGCGCTTCTCCTGCGCGGCGTCGTAGAAGCTGTAGACCGCCGACCAGCCGTCGCCCAGCCGGTCGGTCAGCATGCAGGCGATCAGCTTGCCCCCCGCGTCCCGCGCCTCGACCAGCGACGTGTCGGCCCGGCCCTCGTCGATCATCGCCGCGAAATCGGCCATCGCCATGCGCGCCATGTCGGAATCGCCGTGGCGCGATGCCTGGTAGGTGGCGAACAGGCGGTACTGCTCGCTGGTCGCGTTGGCCGGCGCCTGCCCCAGCCGCAGATCCTCGTTCGCGCGCAGCACGCGCTTCTGCGACCGGGTCGGCTCGAACTGGTCGACCGCGATGCGCACCGGCACGCAGGCCGAGCAGGTCGGGCAGACCGGCCGGTAGACGATGTCGTGGCTGCGCCGGAAGCCGGCGCGCGACAGCGTCGAGTTCACCTCCGCCGCGTACGGGCCGCTCAGCCGGGTGAAGAGCTTCCGCTCGACCCGGCCGGGCAGGTAGGGGCACGGCATCGGGCCGGAACGGAAGAACTGCTGGAGCGGCCGGTGATGCGGCGGGATGATCGACATGCGCTCTCTACTGGACCTCCACCTGCGCGAGGGGGGCGGGCTCCTGGCCGAAGAACGCGTGGCCGATCTCCGCGGTGATCTCGATCAGCTGGCGCTGCACCCAGTCCAGGTACTCGTGCAGGCCGTCGGCGATCACGGCTTCGATGGGTCGGCTCAACAGGGCGGCCAGCAGCTCGTCGACCTTCTCCATGGCCTCGCTGCCACGGCGCAAAGTGTAGCGCGACTTCAGGCGGGTCAACAACCCGTCGATCTGCCTTACACACATGACGACGGAGCGCGGGAACCCTTCGTTGAACAGGATGAAGCCGGCGACCGTCGTGGGCGTCATGCCGCGCGGGTAGACGCGCCGGAAGGCGTGGTAGCCCGCGGCCGAGCGCAGCACCGTGCACCACTGCTGCATGTCGAGCGACGAGCCGAGGTCGTCCGGCGACGGCAGCAGCGTGTGGTACTTGATGTCGAGGAGCCGCGTGGTCTGGTCGGCGCGCTCGATCGCCTTGCCCAGCTGGTAGAAGTACCAGCCCTGGTCGCGGTAGAAGGTGCCCTCGGTGATGCCGGTGTGGGTCTGGCACGCCTCCTTGACCATGCGGCAGACGCGGCTGAGGTGCGGCATCGCCACGTCCCTCGGCGTCAGCACCAGCAGCTGGTTGTAGAAGACGTTGATCTGCGACCACATCTCGGTCGAGATCCACGGCCGCAGCGTGCGCGCGTTCTCGCGCGCGGCGCGGATCATCGAGACGATGGAGTTCGGGTTCGTGGCGTCCAGCAGGTAGAACGCCACCACCGTCTCGGCGGACGCGGTGGCGTGGCGCTTGAGGAACGCCTCCTCGTCGGCGTAAAGCTGCACCACCGACAGCCAGTTGGTGCCGCCGCGCTCGTCGCGCACGAAGGTCTCCTGCACGTCGAGGACGCGCGCCAGATTCTCCGCGCGCTCCATGTAGCGCGCCATCCAGAAGATGTTCTCGGCGTAGCGGGCCAGCAGGTTCATGCCGCACCCCCGTTTTCCAGGACCCCATTCTCTAAGACCCAGGTGTCCTTGGAGCCGCCCCCCTGGCTGGAATTCACGATCAGCGTTCCCTTCTGCAAGGCCACCCGCGACAGGCCGCCGGGCAGCACCCAGGTCTTCGATCCGGTCACCGCGAACGGGCGCAGGTCGACGTGGCGCGGCTCGATGCCGTCGGGCGTGACGGTCGGGCACACGGACAGGTCGACCACCGGCTGGCTGATGTAGTTGGACGGGTCGGCGATCAGCTTGGCGCGGCAGTCGTCCAGCTCGGCCTTGCTGGCGCGCGGGCCGATGGTGATGCCGTAGCCGCCGGCCTCGCCCACCGGCTTGACCACCAGCTTGTCCAGATTGTCCAGCGTGTAGGTCAGCGCGTCGTGCTCGCGGCAGATGCGGGTATCGACGTTGGGGATGAGGGCGTCCTGATCCAAGTAGTACTTGATCATCCGCGGCACGTAGGCGTAGACGGCCTTGTCGTCAGCCACGCCGGTGCCGATGGCGTTGGCCAGCGCCACGTTGCCGCGCCGGTACGCCTCCAGGATGCCGGGCACGCCCAGCAGGCTGTCCGGGTTGAAGGCGGTGGGATCGAGGAAGTCGTCGCCGATGCGGCGGTAGATCGAGTGCACCGGGGCGAGGCCGTCGGTGGTCTTCATGTAGACGCGGTGGTTCTCGACCACGAGGTCGCGCCCCTCGACCAGCGGCACGCCCATCTCGCGCGCCAGGAAGATATGCTCGAAATACGCCGAGTTGTAGGAGCCGGGGGAGAGCAGCGCCACCTCCGGGTCGCCCTCCGCCACCGGCGCGATCTCCGACATCGCCTCCAGCAGCTTGTGGCCGTAGTTGTCGACCGGGCGGATGCCGATGTCGCGCATCAGGTCGGGGAAGACGCGCTGCATCATGTGGCGGTTCTCGACCACGTAGGAGACGCCGGACGGCACCCGCCCGTTGTCCTCCAGCACGCGGAAGGTGCCCTCGCGGTCGCGCACGAGGTCCACGCCCATGATGTGGATGTAGGTGTCGAACGGCACGTCCAGCCCGGCCATCTGCGGCCGGAAGTTGGCGTTGCCCAGCACCAGCTCGGCCGGGATGATGCCGTCCTTGAGGATCTTCTGGTCGTGGTAGATGTCGTGCAGGAACAGGTTCAGCGTGGCGACGCGCTGCTTGATCCCCGCCTCCAGGTGCGCCCACTCCTTCGCCGAGATCACCCGCGGGATCACGTCGAAGGGCAGGATGCGGTCCTCCGCCCCCTGCGCGGCGTAGATCAGGAAGGTGATGCCGAGGTTGTACAGCTCCTTCTCGGCGTCGGTGGCCCGGCGCCGGAGGTCCTCGAAGTCGAGCTGGTTGAGACGCTCGCGGATCAGCCGCGTGTGCCCGGCCGGCTTGTCGGCGTTGCCGAACAGCTCGTCATAGAAGATGCCGGCGTCGTAGGACGCCAGGAGGTCCCGCGCGCCCGCCCGTGGCGCCGTCGCTCCGTTCACGCTCACCCGCTCCTCCCGCTCGAGACGCGGTGCCAGCTGCACCGCAGGAAGTATGGAGCAATGCCCTATGCATCAACAGGGCCAATAGGGCGAAGGGTTGAGTCGCCGTAGGGTCTTTCGCGAGACGTGCGCGGGGCGCGGGCAGGCTGCTGCTTTTTTGGGCGAACTGGATGCCCCCTCCCTAGCCCTCCCCCGCTTGCGCGGGAGAGGGAACTCCGCCACTGCGGCGGCAGCCCCCTCCACCGCAACGCGGGGGAGGGAGGGGGAGGGGGCAATGGTTGATCAGCGCCGCGCCGGAGCGGCCGGAGCCGGTGCGGGAGCCACGGCCGGAGCCGCCGGCTTGGCCGACTGGCCGCCGGCCGCCGGGGCCTTGGCCTGGGCGTCGCGCAGCAGCACGATGCTGATGCGGCGGTTGCGCGGGCTGCCGGGCTGGTCGGGCGCCAGCAGGTCGCGGTCGGCGCGGCCGACCACGTCCTGGACGCGGGTCTCCGGGACGCCGCCGGCCAGCAGGGCGCGGCGCGTGGCGTTGGCGCGCTCGGTGGACAGGTCCCAGTTGTCGCGCCCGCCGCCGGAGAAGGGCGTGGCGTCGGTGTGGCCGCTGATCGACAGCTTGTTGGGCAGCTTGTTCAGCGCCTGCGCCACCTGCATCACCAGCTGGCGCGTCTGCGGGTACATCTGCGCCGAGCCGCCGGGGAACATCGACACCCGGTCCTGGTCGACGATCTGGATGCGCAGCCCCTCCGGCGTCTGGTCGATCATCAGGTTCTGCGCCAGCGGCTGCAGTTCGGGGATCGACTGGATGGCCTGGCGGATCTCGTTGGCGGTCTGCTGGAACTGCTTGCCCTCGGACTGCTGCTCCTGGAGCTTGGCGGTGGCCTCCGACACGCGGTCGGCGAAGTCGGAGAGCTTCTCGCCCGGCTTCTGGCCGGGGATGCCCAGCTGCTTGGCGAGCTGCTCCAGGCGCTGCTGGTATTCCAGGCGGTTCTCGTTGGGTTTCTGCTCGCTCTGGGCGCCGCCGGTGCCGGGGCCGCCCTCGGCGCCGCTCATCGGCTCCTCGCCGCCGACGCCGGTGAGGCTGGGGGTGGACGGGATATCCGGGGTCATCGGCGAGCTGGAGTTGATCTGCGCGCCCGGCGCCGTCACCGTCTGCCCGCCCAGCATGCCGCCGGAGCCCGAGGTCTCGCGGCTGACCGACACCGGCGCGAAGTAGTCGGCGATGCCCTTGCGCTGATCCGAGGTGGTGACGTTGAGCAGCCACAGCAGCAGGAAGAACGCCATCATCGCGGTGACGAAGTCGGCGTAGGCCACCTTCCAGGCGCCGCCGTGGTGGCCGCCGTGGCCGCCCTTCTTCTTCTTGATGATGATCGGCTGTTCGGTGCCGGCGGGATTGGCTGCCATTGAAACCCCAGGAAATCCGGGCCGGAATGCGACGCCGCCACGGTGCGCGGTTTTCCTTAAGATCCGTTTAACGGAATCTCAGGCAAATCCTGATGTTACGGTGGGCAGAACCGGCTTGCGCCGGGCCGCGGGGTGGTTTAATCCCCGGCGACCACCGCTTTACGGGTCCGAGCCAAGGGTGCCATGACCATCGATCCCCGCGCCTTCCGCAACGCGCTCGGCTGCTTCGCCACCGGCATCACCGTCGTCACCACGACCTGCCCGGACGGCCACCCGGTGGGGGTGACGGTGAACTCGTTCTCGTCGGTGTCGCTCGACCCGCCGCTGGTGCTGTTCAGCCTGGGCCGCGCCTCGCAGGCCTATGACTTCTTCGTGAACGGCGCGGCGTTCGCGATCAACATCCTGGCGGCCGACCAGGAGGACCTGTCCAACCGCTTCTCGCGCCGCGACCTGCAGGAGCGCTGGGAGGGCGTGGGGGTGGAGCGCTGGGACACCGGCGTGCCGATCCTCACCGGCTGCCTCGCCAACATCGAGTGCGACCGCCACGCGGTGCACGACGGCGGCGACCACGCCATCATCGTCGGCCGCGTCCGCTGCCTGCGCGCCGCCGCCGAGGGCAAGCCGCTGCTGTACTTCCGCGGAAGCTACGCGCAGCTGGGATAAGCCCCACCGCGGTCCCCCTTCCTCCCACGCCTGCGGCGCGGGCCCCTCCTTCCCCCACTGCGCGGGGGAAGGAGTTAAGCCCTCCCCCGCGCAGTGGCGGAGGGTTTGGGTGGGGCCCCAGCGCAGGAACTTACGACACGTCCACCATCAGCTCCGTCGGGAACCCGGCCTTCGCCAGCCGGTCGACGATCGCCTGCACGTGCGTGCGGTCGCGCGTCTCCAGGATGACGTCGATCTCCGCCATCTTCACCGGCACGTCGTGGAACAGGCGCTGGTGGTAGACCTCGACGATGTTGGCGCCGGCCTCGCCGAGGATCCGCGTCGCTTTGGCCAGCGCGCCCGGCGCGTCGGTCAGCGCGATGCGCAGGCGCACGATGCGGCCCTCCAGCACCAGCCCGCGCATGAGCACCTGCGCCAGCAGCCGCGCGTCGATGTTGCCGCCCGACACCACCAGCCCGACCCGCTTGCCCTGGAAGCGCCCCGGCTCGGCCAGCACCGCCGCCAGCGCCGCCGCGCCCGCCCCCTCGGCGACCAGCTTCTGCACCGTCACCATGCGGAACACCGCGGCCTCCAGCGCCTCCTCCGAGGCCAGCAGGATGTCCTCGACGTGCTGCTCGACCAGCGCCTTGGTCAGCCCGCCCGGCGCCTTGACGGCGATGCCCTCGGCGATGGTGACGCCGGAGCAGACGATGGGCTCCCCCCGCACCGCCTGCCGCATGGAGGGGTAGAGCGCGCACTCCACGCCGATCACCCGGATGTCCGGCTTCACCGCCTTGGCCGCCACCGCCATGCCGGCGATCAGCCCGCCGCCGCCCACCGGCACCACCAGCACGTCCAGGTCCGGCACCTGCTCCAGGAACTCCAGCGCCACCGTGCCCTGGCCGGCGATCACGTGCGCGTCGTCGTAGGGGTGGACGAAGACCAGCCCCTCGCGCGCCGCCATCTCCTGCGCGAAGGCGGCCGCGTCGCTCAGCGTCTCGCCCTCCAGCACGACGCGGGCGCCGTAGCTCTCGGTGCGCTCCACCTTGGTGAAGGGGGTGAAGCTCGGCATCACGATGGTCGCCTTGATGCCCAGCCGCGCGGCGTGGCAGGCCACCGCCTGGGCGTGGTTGCCGGCCGACATGGCGATGACGCCGGCCGCCCGCTCCGCCTCCGACAGGCTGAGCAGCTTGTTCAGCGCGCCGCGCTCCTTGAAGGAGCCGGTGTGCTGCTGGTTCTCCAGCTTCAGGAACACCGCGCAGCCGGCCAGCTCCGACAGGCGCGGCGCCGCCTCGGCCGGGGTGGCGGCGATGCGGCCGGACAGGCGCGAAGCGGCAGCCTGGACGTCCGCGGGGGTAACGGTGCTCATCAACGGCCTCCGAAGCTGGGCTTGAGCGAAAGGACCTGGGCGCCGGCCTTGCGCAGCGCCTCGCGGTCGCCGGTCAGCCGCACGCTCTCCCCCTGCCGCCAGCGCTCGACGAAGTCGCCCCAGTGCGCCGACAGCGGATTGCCCGACTGCCCGGTGGCGATGACGTAGCGCGAGTTGCCGAGGTCGGACAAGTCATAGACCGCCCGGAAGCCGGCCCCGTGCACGTGCGCGTAGGGCGCCGCCGGGTCGGAGAAGCGCGTGGTGCCGCGGTTGACGGTGAAGCTGTCGCCGTCCGTCTCCACCGCCAGGGTGAACCAGCGCCCGACCAGCGGCAGCCGGCTGAGCAGCGGGTGCGGCAGCGGCGCCACGTGCTCCGCGCCCCAGCGCCACGTGGCCAGGACCGGCCCGTGCTTCCGCGCCAGCTCGTCCAGCGCGGCGTTCAGCGACGCCGTCAGCACCTCGGCGCAGGTCTCCGTCCGGTCGCCGGTGCGGACGTCGTCGCACCACGCCGGGCGGTCGGTTAGCGCCAGCATCACGGTGCGCGTCTGCTGCCAGAAATACTCGCCGTACAGCGGCCCCAGTTCGTCGCCGAGCAGCGCGCGGTTCAGCGCGCGGAACCACGCCTCGAAGATCAGCGGCTCCGGCCGGTCGCGGTCCATGCGGCCGTCCCACGCCTTGAGCAGGGCCACCGCCTCCGCCGCCCGCCCCTCGGCCGGCGCCGCGGTCATCAGCGGCAGCAGCTCCTTGGCCGCCAGCGAGGTGACGTCGAGCTGCTGCGCCGCCACGTCGTCCACCGTGAAGGCGCCGCCGGCCAGCATCTGCTGGATGCGGGCGGCGCGCAGCGGTTCCGGCCAGTTCGCCGCCAGCAGGTACGGGTAGCCCGCCCCGACCACCGCGTTGTTGGCGTTGACGATCTGGCCCGAGGGCGGGTTGACCGACTGCGGCAGCGCCTCGAACGGGATGAAGCCGGTCCAGTCGTACTCGCCGTCCCAGCCCGGCACCGGCAGCGTGCCGTCACCCTTGCGCCGCACCGGGGCGAGGCCGGGCACGATGAACCCGATCGTCCCGGCGGTGTCGGCGTAGACCACGTTCTGCTGCGGCGTCACGTGCTTGGCCAGCGCGGTGCGCACCTCCGCGGCGGTGCGGGCGTGGTTGAGGCGGTAGAGCGCCTCGGCGGAGGTGTCCGGCTCGCGCAGGCCGGCCCAGGCGAGCGCCAGCACGTGGCCCTCCGGCGCGCCGTCCATGCCCTCCAGCCCGCTCAGCACCGGGCCGTGCCGCGTCTCGCGCACCGTCAGCACCTCGTCCGGCTGGCCGGCGACCTTGATGATCTCGGTGCGCGTGGTGAAGGGCTCGCTGCCCTTGGGCGTCAGGTAATGGGTGGGATCCCGCGGATCGACGCGCTCGACGAACAGGTCCTGCACGTCGCTGTGGGTGTTGGTGAAGCCCCAGGCGACGTTGCCGTTCTGCCCCAGCGCGTGCAGCGGCATGCCCGGCGCGGTGGCGCCGGTGATGGAGAAGTTGGGGGTGACGATGCGCGCCAGGTACCACAACACCGGCGCCTCCAGCCCCAGGTGCGGGTCGTTGGCGAGGATCGGCTTGGCCGTCGCGGTGCGGCTGCCGGCCAGCACCCACTCGTTGGAGGCGAGGTCGAAGCCCAGCGCCGGCGGCAGCGCGGCTTCCGCCTTGTCGAAGCGCATTCCCCGCAGATCCGCCGCCAGCGTCACCGGCGAGCCGGGCGGGTCGCCGGGGTAGAGGTCGCGGATCTGCTGCGGCGTCAGCGTCTGCGCCAGCCGGGCGCGGGTCAGCTCCTCGCGGTAGTTGCCGGCGAGTTGCAGCGCCATCAGCTTGCCCCACACGAGGCTGTCGGCGGGCTTCCACGGCTCCGGCTCCAGGCGGGTCAGCTGGAACTCGATGGGCAGCGCCTCCTTGCGGGTGGCGATGTAGGCGTTGACCCCCTTGGCGTAGGCGTCGAGCACCCGCTTGGCCTCCGGCGACAGCAGCGCGTAGCTCTCCTGGGCGCGGCGGTGGAAGCCCAGCGTGCGCGTCAGCCGGTCGAGCCGCAGCGTCCAGTCGCCGAACCGCGTGCCGAACAGCTCGGCCAGCCGGCCGCTGCCCAGCCGCCGCATGCCCTCCATCTGCCACAGCCGGTCCTGCGCGTGGACGAAGCCCAGGGCGTAGTAGGCGTCCGCCTCGGTCTCGGCGAAGATGTGCGGCACCGCGTCGGCGTCGCGCAGCACCTCCACCGGCCGCTCCAGGCCGGGCAGCGAGAGGGAGCCGGCGTGCTGCGGCTGTTCGCCGCGCAGCCACAGGAACAGCCCGCCGCCCACCAGCGCCGGCAGCACGACCACGGCCAGCACGACCGCCGCAACGATCTTCAGAAAACGCCGCATTCCGGAAAACCCGTCCGCCAATCCAGCCTCCAACATAGTGCAGGCGGGCGGGCGAGACAGGATCGCGCGGGGGTGCGCGTGTCACATTCTCCATACGCACTATGGCGACAGCGGCACGCAGACCCGATATGGTCGTGCAAGCCAGGAGGGATGCAATGCCGAACTATGATGAAAAAGCCTACCGGATGACCCGCAGCAAGGACGGCCCGACCCTTGCGGAGCAGAAGAGCCAGCTGGCGCGGCTCAAGCAGGATCTGGAGCAGTTCACCAGCCGGCAGGCCGGCGGCGCGATCCTCGGATCGCTGAAGGAGCGCATCCGCGACCTGGAGGGCTCCATCGCCCGCATCGAGAACGCCCGCGCGCTGGACCGCGAAGCGCGCCGGGGCGGCGAGGACGGCGGCGGGCCGGGCAACCCGGTGCGCGCGACGTCGAGCCGCTTCCCGCCGCGCGGCACGCCGGGGCGGGGCTGAGGAACGGTTTCGTCACCCCGCCCAGCGGGCGGGGTGACACGCGGCGCCGTACGGGCGCCGGTCCGGGGTCAGTGGACGCTGAGCCGGTCGATCCGTTCCTTGACGTACAGCTTTTCGAGCTTCAGGCGCTTGAGGGCCATGTCGTCCGGTCTCGCACGGCCATACTCCGCCCGAAGCTGGGCTTCGAGCTCGGCATGGCGATGGCGAAGTGCCTCGACGGCATCCGTTTCAACGATCTCCATGGCAGCACCTATGTTCTGTGTCCTCCCGCGGCCCGGGATTCGGGCCGCCTGGGAAACAGATATGGGCATGGCGCGCCAATACCACTGCGCGAAAGCGGTGTCCTACCGCCTTCGGCCGGATCAGGCCTTCTTCACGAACTCCGATTTCAGGTTCATCGCGCCGATGCCGTCGATCTTGCACGCGATGTTGTGCCCGTCGGCGCCGTCCACCAGGCGGATGCCCTTGACCTTGGTGCCGCCCTTGACCACCAGCGACGAGCCCTTGACCTTCAGGTCCTTGATCACGGTCACGCTGTCGCCGTCGGCGAGCACGTTGCCGTTGGCGTCGCGCACGCTCTGGTCCTGCGAGGGCTCCGCGCCGGCGGTCTCCGGGTTCCATTCATGCCCGCATTCCGGGCAGATCCACAGGCTGCCGTCGTGATAGGCGTGTTCGGAGCTGCACTCGGGGCACTTAACGTCGCTGTCCATCGTCGTCCTCGCTGTTTGGGAGGGCGCACCCTAGTGCACCGGCGGGCCGACCGGAACCAAAACTCATATCAAAGGCGCTCGATGGCTCCCGTCGAGCGCCTTTGAGTCAAACCCGGCGGCTCGATGCGCCGGCGGTATCAGCCGCCCATCCGCCCCATGGCGGTGAAGATGGTGATGTCCGAGCGATGGATGCCGACGTCCCGGAGCTGGCGGTCGTCCATCGCCTTCAGCTCGCGGCGCGAGCGCATGGTGGCGAAGAAGGTGCGGAACTTGCCGGTCAGCAGCAGCAGGGCGGCCGGCTGCGCAGGGGTGCGGTCGTCAGCGCCGGCGACGGGCTGAAGGGTGATGAAGCTCACGGTGAAACGTCCAGATGTGCGGTCGGGGAATGCCGGGACCCTGATCCTTTTTTCCTACCGGCGCAATGGACATATATCTGCGGGATTGGAAGGTCAGGCACGCGCCGGAGGCGTGCCTGATCCCTCTTTGCCCCATCACCCCGTGTTGATGATGGATTGGCTGAAAGCAGCCAAGGTCGCGTTACGTCGCTGTTCCGGTGGCTCCGTCACCGTGCCCCGACCACCGTCAGGAAGGCACCGTTGTCCAAAGCCTGATCGACGGCGGCTTGCATGCTGTCGTTCGCCATCTTCCCAAGATCCTCGACCGAACCGAAGATTCCAGCCGCCAGCGTGGCGTCGCCGGAACGGTTGTCCTCATAGGCCTTGGTGTAGACCGGCCGTCCGGTCGTTCGGTCCAGCACCGACACCTGGAACCGCGCGTGCGCTTCCGGCCGCATGAGCAGGCTGCAATCCAGCTTGTCCACGGTGATGTCGAGCCCGTAGCGTGCGCCATTCCCCTGGGCCAGAAGGCCGCGCGCCCCCAGACCGTCAACGAACGCCTGCCGTACGACGTCATTGGCGGGACGGGCCATCTCCAATGTCTTCAGCGTGTTCCCGTAACCACCGCGGATCGCGCCCAGATGCTTGCCCGTGTGCTTGCGAGCGTCGGTGACGCTCAACACCTCCACGTCCGCCTTTGCGGCCGGTGGCTTCTGCGCGACCACGCCCGCATTGTAGGTCATCGGAACCTGGTGCGTGCTGCACGCTCCCAACAGGCCGGCGGCCATCAGCGCGCCAACCGCAGCTTTCCGCATCGCGTCTTCTCCATCTGCTTTCGGGGCGCATATCGCTATATGCAAAGACACCCGCCCACTCCACTCTTGCGGGAAACTTGAAGGGGTCCGAAGGAGACAAGTCAAGGAGCGTCGATGTGGTGCCGACTGTCGACGCTTCCGTTCACGCGCCGCCTTTAGGGTCTGGAGGCCACAGCCGGTCCCTCTGATCGCCGTGGTTGCGCGGCGTGCCGCCCCAATACGAGACAGGGGCAAGGCCTTGGAACCAGGGTGCCGGGGGAGACGATCTGCCGCATCGTCACGGCGCAAACCGTCGGGCTGCGCCGTGTCGCACGGAAGGACCAGCGGCGGAAGAAAGCTGAGAGGAACCAAAGCCCCGCGCTACGAAGCAAGGGGGCCGAAGCCCCCTTGCCTGTCGATCCGCTTGGCTTTTCCCGCAACGCGAAGGAGCGGGGCCATCACCCCATGTTGATGATGATCGTCTTCTTGTGGGTGAAGTGCTCCAGCATCGACTCCAGCGTCGCCTCCTTGCCCAGGCCGGACGCCTTGACGCCGCCGTAGCTGAGGTTCGGCTGCACCACCAGGTTCTGGTTCACCTGCACGAAGCCCGCCTCCAGGCGGTGCACCGCGTCCATGGCGGTCTTCAGGTCGCGCGTCCAGATGGTGGCGGCGAGGCCGTACTCCGTGTCGTTGGCCGCCTGGATGGCGTCCTCGTACTCGGTGAACCTGAAGAGGCAGGCGACCGGGCCGAAGATCTCCTCGCGCGCCGGGGCGGAATCGCGCGGGATGTCCACCAGCAGCGCCGGCTGCACGAACAGCCCCTTGCCCAGCTTCGGGTCCGCCGGCAGGGCCGAGCACTTCAGCACCGTGGCGCCGGGGCTCTCCTCGCCGATGCGGATGTAGTTGAGCACCTTGTCGTACTGCTGGCGGCTGACGATGGCGCCGATGTCGGTGGCCTCGTCCAGCGGGTCGCCCATCACCATGGCGTCCACCTTGGCCTTCAGCTTGGCCACGAAGTCGTCGTGCACGTCGGCGTGCACGAAGATGCGCGAGGAGGCGGTGCAGCTCTGGCCCTGGCGGGTGAAGCGCATGCCGGCCACCGCGCCGGCCACCGCCTTGTCCACGTCGGCGTCGCCCATGACGATCATCGGGCTCTTGCCGCCCAGCTCCAGCGTCACCGGGATCAGCTTGTCGGCGGCGGTCTTGTAGACGATCTTGCCGGTCTCGACCGAGCCGGTGAAGGTCACCTTGCCGACCTTCGGGTGCGCCACCAGCGGCGCGCCGCACTCCGGCCCCATGCCCGAGAGGATGTTCAGCAGCCCCGGCGGCAGCACCGTCTGCATCAGCTGGCAGGCGCGCAGCACGGCGAACGGCGCCTCCTCGGCCGACTTCACCACCACCGCGTTGCCCGCCACCATCGCCGGCGCGATCTTCAGCGCCATCAGCAGCAGCGGCACGTTCCACGGGATGATCGCGCCGACCACGCCGATCGGCTCGCGCACCGTCATGGTCAGCATCGCCGGGTTGAACGGCACGGTCTCGCCCTTCAGCTCCGGCGCCAGGCCGCCGAAGAAGGTGAAGGCGTCGGACAGCACGCCGGCCTCGACCCGGCTCTCGGTGCGCAGCGCCTTGCCGGTCTCCAGCGTGACGAGGCGCGCGATCTCCTCCTTGTGGGCGTCGAGGATGCGGCCGCATTCGGCCACCAGCTTGCCGCGCTCGCGCGCCGGGCGCTTGGCCCACTCCCTCTGCGCCTTCACCGCGGCGGCCACCGCGGCGGCCACGTCGGCCTCGTCGCCCCAGGCGGCCTGCCCCACGGTCTCCTGCGTGGCCGGGTTCACCACGTCGAAGGTGCGGCCCGAGCGCGGGGCGACCAGCTGGCCGTCGATCAGCTGCTTGCCCGACAGCGTGCGGGCGAGGGCGAAGGGATCGAGCACGGGCTCGATGGTGCTGGACATGGTCGTTTCCTCTTCCTCCACCGGCTCTCCGGCCGGCGACTTGTGATATGGGAGCGCCGGGCGCATCCATTCGGCACCGTATGCTTGCCGAGTCGCCCTGACAAGGTCATTATCCCCGCATCCATTCGGGGAGAGAGATGCGTTTCCTGCGCGCTTTGCCGGTGCTCCTGCTGGTCGTGGCGGCCGTTCCGTCGGCGGCGGCGCGGGCGGGCGCACCCAGCGTGGAGAACGGCGTTGCGGTGGTCCGGGGTCCTGGAACCTCGACGATTCCGGCCAATCCCCCGGCGGTCCTCAAGCGCGAGTGCGAGGCGGCCGAGTCCGGCGACGCCGAGGCCGCCTACCGCATGGCCCGGCGGTTCCTGTTCGGCCTGGGGGTGGAGCGGGACCGCCGCGTCGGCGCCGCGTGGCTGCGCGCCGCCGCCAGCCGCGGCCACGCCGAGGCGCGCAAGCTGGTGGCCTACGTGCCCGGCGAGGTCGGCCGCATCCGCCCCTGGTGCCGGCCGGGCGGCGCGCCGCCGCGTGGGGTCGCGGCTCCGCCGGAGGAGATCGTGCGCATGGTCCGCGCCATGGCGCCGACCTACGGCCTCGACCCCGAGCTCGTGCTGGCCGTGGTGCGGGTGGAGAGCGCCTTCCGCACCAACGCGGTGTCGCCCAAGGAGGCCGCCGGCCTGATGCAGCTGATCCCGGAGACCGCCGAGCGCTTCGCCGTGCGCGACGTCTTCGACCCGCAGGAGAACCTGCGCGGCGGCATGAAGTACCTGCGCTGGCTGCTGGCCTACTTCAGCGGCGACGTGACGTTGGCGCTGGCCGGCTACAACGCCGGCGAGGGCGCGGTGGACAAGCACCGCGGCGTCCCGCCCTACGAGGAGACGCGCAGCTACGTGCAGTTGATCCGCCGCCTGTACGCCCACGCCGACCACCCCTTCGACCCGGCGGCGGCCAACCCGTCGCCCGTCATCCCGCGGCGGACAGCGGCCCTGCCGCGCTGATACACTGCCGGCGACCAACCGGAAGGGGAGACGCCCGCATGCCGATGTCCGAACGCCGCGTCCTGGGCCTGAGCGCGCTGGGCTTCCACGCCGTCGCCTACACCCAGTGGGGCCGGGACGACGCGCCCCGCACCGTGGTGTGCGTGCACGGCCTGACCCGCAACGGCCGCGACTTCGACCATCTCGCGCTCGACCTCGCCGACGCCTACCGCGTCGTCTGCCCCGACGTGGTCGGGCGCGGGCGGAGCGACCGGCTGGCCAACCCGGACCTCTACGGCTACCCGCAGTACCTCGCCGACGCGGCGGCGCTGATCGCGCGCCTCGACGTGGAGACGGTGGACTGGGTCGGCACCTCCATGGGCGGGCTGATCGGCCTGATGCTGGCGGCGCAGCCGAAGTCGCCGATCCGCCGGCTGGTGATCAACGACGTCGGCCCGTTCCTTCCCAAGGCGGCGCTGGAGCGCATCGCCGGCTACGTCGGCAAGGACCCGGTGTTCGACGACATCCGCGGCGTCGAGGCCTACCTGCGCCTCGTGCTGATGGGCTTCGGCCAGCTCTCCGACGAGGAATGGCGCCACATGGCCGAGCACAGCGCGCGTTCCCTGCCGGACGGCCGCTTCGCGCTGGCCTACGACCCCGGCATCGGCAAGGCGTTCACCGCGCAGCCCCTGGCCGACGTCGATCTCTGGCCGCTGTGGGACCGCATCGCCTGCCCGGTGCTGGTGCTGCGCGGCGCCGAGTCGGACCTGCTGCTGCCGGAGACGGCGCTGGAGATGACCCAGCGGGGGCCGAAGGCACGCCTCGTCGAGGTGCCGCACTGCGGCCACGCGCCGTCGCTGATGAAGCCCGAACAGATTGCGGCGGTGCGCGGCTTCCTCCTGGAAAGCTAGGCGCATACCGCATCATCGCCTCGACGGGTTGCAAGGAATACAATAAAATGCCCGCGCCGAGAGCAATCCTGCCTGCGGCGTATCGGAGGGTACAGACGATGCGGAAGCTGACTCTGACCCTGTGGGTAAAGATTAGGGCGATGCGGATCGCACTCCACATCGCCCTTGAATTCTAAACCTCACAGGCGGGCGGCAGGGGAAACCCCCTGTCGTCTGCCCTCCATATATAAGGGATGCCCCATGCCCGGGCAAGCCTCCACCAAACTTTGCGCGTCCGAGATCGCGCTTCTCGCCGCGATGGTTGTGGTCGGCGCGCTGCTTTTCGGCAAGGCCGAGGTGCACGTGATCCGTGACGAGTGATCGGCCGGGCCGTATAACCGCGGCATGACCGCCGCCCCTTTCGATCCGCACAGCCTGCCGCCGCTGCGCGACGTCATCGCCCGCTTCGGGCTCGGCGCCCGCAAGGCGCTGGGCCAGAACTTCCTGCTCGACCTCAACCTGACCGGCCGGATCGCGCGCTCGGCCGGGCTGACGGAGGGGATGTCCGTCGTCGAGGTCGGCCCCGGCCCCGGCGGCCTGACGCGCGCGCTGCTCGCCTCCCCCGCCCGCGAGGTCGTGGCGATCGAGCGCGATTCCCGCTTCGTCGAGGCCCTGCAGGACGTGGTGCAGGCCGCGGAGGGACGCCTGCGCATCGTCGAGGCCGACGCGCTGGAGGTCGACCCGGCCGCGCTGACCGAAGCCCCCCGCGCCATCGTCGCCAACCTGCCCTACAACGTGGCGACGCCGCTGCTGATCGGCTGGCTGAAGCGCATCGAGGACTATGTCAGCCTGACCCTGATGTTCCAGAAGGAGGTCGCCGACCGCCTCGTCGCCCAGCCGGGCAGCAAGGCGTACGGCCGGCTGTCGGTGATCACGCAGTGGCGGGCGGAGACCCGCGTGCTGTTCAACCTGCCGCCGCGCGCCTTCACGCCGCCGCCCAAGGTGGACTCCACCGTCGTGCACCTGACGCCGCGCGCCGCGCCTGAGCCGGCCGATTGGGCGGACCTGGAGGCGGTGACCGCCGCCGCCTTCGGCCAGCGCCGCAAAATGCTGCGCCAGAGCCTGAAGCCGCTGGGCAACGCCGAGGCGCTGCTGGCCGAAGTCGGCATCGCGCCGACCGCGCGCGCCGAGGAGGTGCCGGTGGCCGGCTTCGCCGCGCTCGCCCGCGCCGTGCGGGCGTCGCGGGCGTAGCCGGGGAAATCCGCACGCCGCCTATGGCTTTGTACCCCCTTGCGCGGAGGCCCCGTCTTCCGTCAAAAGAGGCGCAAAGGTGTTACCATTTTGGTTTCGGCCCGTAAGGGATTTCCGCAGCTTGCGGAAGGGCCGCGATCCGGGATCATCCTGCGGATGATCCCGCACGAACCGGGCACCAAGAACCAGGCGGGCCCAAGCCCGCAGCGAGGGAACAGGGAGATCCGCTTTTGAGCATCCTGCTGAAACTGAGCGGGCTGATCGACGCGCTGAACGAGGCCGTCGGCAAGCTCGTCTACTGGCTGGTGCTGGTCGCCGTGGTGATCAGCGCCGGCAACGCATCGGTCCGCTATCTCTTCAGCACCAGTTCCAACGCCTGGCTGGAACTGCAGTGGTACCTGTTCTCGGCGGTGTTCCTGCTGTGCTCCGGCTACACGCTGCTGCGCAACGAGCACATCCGCATCGACGTCGTCATCGGCCGCTTCTCCAAGCGCACGCAGGCCTGGATCGACGTCTTCGGGTTCATCGTCTTCATGTTCCCGATGGCGCTGCTGATCCTCTGGCTGTCCTTGCCGATGTTCTGGGACAGCTTCATCCACTCGGAGATGTCCAACAACGCCGGCGGCCTGATCCGCTGGCCCGCCAAGATCCTGGTCCCCGTCGGTTTCCTGCTGCTCAGCCTGCAGGGCGCGTCGGAGCTCATCAAGCGCATCGCCTTCCTGATGGGCCTGCGCGACGAGCCCGGCGACAAGATGCACGGCCATTCGTGAGCACGGGGGAAACACCGCAATGACCGCTTTCCTGATCGAGAACATGGCGCCCCTGATGTTCGGGGCGCTGGTGATCTTCCTGCTGGTCGGCTTCCCCGTCGCCTTCGCGCTGGCCGCCAACGGCCTGGTGTTCGGCCTCGTCGGCATCGAGCTCGGCCTGCTCACCCCGGCGCTGTTCCAGGCGCTGCCGGAGCGCGTGTTCGGCATCATGCAGAACGACACGCTGCTGGCGATCCCGTTCTTCACCTTCATGGGCCTGATCCTCGAACGGTCCGGCATGGCCGAGGACCTGCTGGACACCATCGGCCAGCTGTTCGGCCCGGTGCGCGGCGGCCTCGCCTACGCGGTGATCTTCGTCGGCGCGCTGCTGGCCGCCACCACCGGCGTGGTCGCCGCCTCGGTGATCTCCATGGGCCTGATCTCGCTGCCGATCATGCTGCGCTACGGCTACGACCGGCGGCTGGCCGCGGGCGTCATCGCGGCGTCGGGCACGCTGGCGCAGATCATCCCGCCGTCGCTGGTGCTGATCATCCTGGCCGACCAGCTCGGCCGCTCGGTCGGCGACATGTACGCCGGCGCCATGGCCCCGGGCCTGGTGCTGACCGCGCTGTACGCCGGCTACGTGCTGCTGGTCACCATCGTCCGCCCCGCCGCCGCCCCGGCGCTGCCGCTGGAAGCGCGGTCGCTGCGCGGCATGAAGCTGTTCATCCGGGTGATCGTCTCGCTGGTGCCGCCGCTGGTGCTGATCTTCCTGGTGCTGGGCACGATCTTCCTCGGCGTGGCGACGCCGACCGAGGGCGGCGCCATGGGTGCCGCCGGCGCGCTGCTCCTGGCGCTGGCCAAGCGCAAGCTGTCGTGGAGCCTGATGCGTCAGGCGATGGACACCACGGCCAAGCTGTCGTCCTTCGTGGTGTTCATCCTGATCGGCTCGACGGTGTTCGGCTTGGTGTTCCGCGGCGTCAACGGCGACCTGTGGGTGGAGCACCTGCTGACCGGCCTGCCCGGCGGCGCTCTCGGCTTCCTGATCGTCTGCAACATCCTGGTCTTCCTGCTGGCCTTCTTCCTCGACTTCTTCGAGCTGGCCTTCATCATCGTGCCGCTGCTGGGCCCGGTGGCGGAGAAGCTGGGCATCGACCTGATCTGGTTCGGCGTGCTGCTGGGCGTGAACATGCAGACCTCGTTCATGCACCCGCCGTTCGGCTTCGCGCTGTTCTACCTGCGCTCGGTGGCGCCGCGCACCGACTACACCGACAAGATCACCGGCAAGCTGATCGGGAAGATCACCACCGGCCAGATCTACTGGGGCGCGGTGCCGTTCGTGGTCATCCAGGTCATCATGGTGGGCATCGTCATCCTCTTCCCCGGTCTGGTGGAGGTCGGCCTCGACCGCGGGCAGAAGGTGGATCCGAACACCATCCAGATCGAGATCCCGCAGATGGACTTCGGCGCCCCGCCGCCCTACCCGGGCATGGAGCAGCAGCCGGGCGACAACAACCCCGGCGACGTCAACGACCTGATGAAGCAGCTGCAGCAGCAGAAGCAGTAGGGGTATCGAGAGCCCTCCCCCGCCTCCGGCGGGGGTGCGGCGCCGGTGCCAAAGGCAATGAGCGCCGAAGGCGATCATAGGCAAAGCGCGGTCGCCCGACTTGCGGGCGACCGGTGGTTGGGCGGGGGCGAGTTGTTCCCCGAAGTTCAGAAGCACAAAAGAAAAGCCCCGCTCACGCGGGGCTTTTTCAGTTCCTGTGCTTTGCAGGGGCCGCCGCCCCCGCCCAGCCTCCCCCGCCGGAGGCGGGGGAGGGGCTAACTCACCTCACCCCTTCTTCGGGGCCGGGCTGTTGTAGACGAAGCTGTCGAAGGTGTACTCGGCGACGCGGAACCACAGGTACTCCTCGTCGCGGAACTTGCGCCATGCTTCGTAGACCTTCTTGAAGGTGGCGTTGGTCTTCGCCTCCTCCTCGTAGGTGTCGAAGGCGGCCTGGTAGCAGGCCTGCATGACCTCGCGCGGGAACGGGCGCAGCTGGGTGCCGGCGGCGACGAGGCGCTTCAGGGCGTTCATGTTGTACACATCGTACTTGCCGAGCATCGAGCTGTTGGCCGCGGCGCAGGCCTGATCGAGGATCGCCTTGTAGGCCTTCGGCAGCGCTTCGTATTCGGCGTTGTTGACCAGCAGCGACACCTGCGGACCGCCTTCCCACCAGCCCGGATAGTAGTAGTACTGCGCGACCTTGTTGAAGCCGAGCTTCTCGTCGTCGTGCGGGCCGACCCACTCGGCGGCGTCGATGGTGCCCTTCTCCAGCGACGGGTAGATGTCGCCGCCGGCGATCTGCTGCGGCACGGTGCCGAGACGGGTGAGCACCTTGCCGGCGTAGCCGCCGATCCGGTACTTCAAGCCCTTCAGGTCATCGACGGTCTTGATCTCCTTGCGGAACCAGCCGCCCATCTGCGTGCCGGTGTTGCCGGCCGGGAACTGGATGATGTTGTAGGCCTTGAACACCTCCCGCATCAGCTCGAGGCCACCACCGTGCGTCATCCACGCCATCTGCTGGCGGGCGTTGAGGCCAAACGGCATCGAAGCGTCGAAGCCCAGGGTGGGCTCCTTACCCACGTAATAGTACGACACCGTGTGGCCGCACTGGATGGTGGCGTTCTGAACGGCGTCGAGCACTTGCAGCGCCGGGACGATCTCATTGGCGGCAAAAACGCGGATCTGGAACTTGCCGTCGGTGGCCTCGGAGACGCGCTTGGCGACCTCTTCGGCGGCGCCGTAGATGGTGTCGAGGCTCTTCGGGAAGCTGGAGGCGCACCGCCACTTCACCTCGGGCATCGACTGCGCGATGGCCGGGGCGGCGATGGTGGCGGTGGCGGCCGCGGCGGCGGTGCCGACGCCGGCCGTGGTCAGGAACTCGCGACGCTTCATCGGGTGGTCTCCCTGGGTTCTCGTTCTTGAGGTCAAGGCGTAGCGGGCAGCGCCCATCGGCCCGATCCGCAAGACGGACGGGAACGGTGCGGCGGATTGCCCGGATGGTGCTGGAGGAGTCCGAAACGCATGCGGGGCGTTTCCCGACGGCTCATCGGGCGGCGCCCGAAGACGGTCCGCCGGCGTGGTCCTGCATGCTCATGCGACGCCTCCCTGTTTCGTCCCGGTGGCGGTTGCGGCCGGTCGAGCGGCCGGTGCCCCGGTATTCTTTTGATTGCAGTACTATGCCGTATACCCATGGCTGGTATCAAGCCGGAGCATGGCTCGGTAGTACCATTTTCGGGGAAGCGTGGGGATTGCGGTTTTCCGCAATGTCGGGGACAGCGACGACACGCCGGCCGTGGCGGAAAAAGAAATGGCCGGGAACGAGCCCGGCCATCTGCGACGCGACGCGGTTCCGAAGCCCTTACGAGAACCGGTTGTTCTTCGGGAAGCCGTTGGGCGGGAACTTGCCCACCCCGGCCCGGTTCGCCTGCCACGGCCGCATGTCCGTCTCGGTGCGCACCCGGTCGCCGAGGTTCCAGGTCAGGCCGTCCGCCGCCTTGAAGGTCTTCAGGTCGGACAGGCTGGCGTCCTTGTACTTCTGCAGGTGCAGGCCCTTGCCGCGGCTCATCACCGGCAGCTCCTCCAGCGCGAAGACCAGCAGCTTTCGGTTGTTGCCGATCACCGCCACCTGGTCGTCCCCGGCCCCGACGAAGACGCAGATCTTCGCCGCCTTGCCCGACTCCAGCGTCAGGATCTGCTTGCCGGCGCGGGTCTGGGCGATCACCTCGCCCTCCTCCACCTGGAAGCCGCGGCCGTCCTCGCTGGCGACGATCAGGCGGCGGTCCGGCTGGTGCTTGAACAGCGCGACGATCTCGGTGTCGTTGCCGAGGTCGATCATGAGGCGCACCGGCTCGCCGAAGCCGCGGCCACGCGGCAGCTTGTCGGCGCCCAGCGTGAAGAACTTGCCGTTGGAGGCGAAGACCAGCAGCTTGTCCGTCGTCTCGCAATGGATGGCGAAGCGGGCGGCGTCGCCTTCCTTGTACTTGACGTCGGCGACCTCGGTCTCGTTCATGTGGCCGCGCACGGCGCGGATCCAGCCCATCTGCGAGCACAGCACGGTCAGCGGCTCGCGCTCGACCATCGCCTCCAGCGGGATGTCGATGACCAGCGGCGCGTCGGTGATCTGGGTGCGGCGGTCGTCGCCGAAGCGCTTGCGCGTCTCCTCCAGCTCCTTGCCCAGCCGCTTCCAGCGCAGGGATTCGTCGCCGAGCAGCTCCTGGATCTCCGCCTTCTCCGCCGACAGCGCGGCGTGCTCCTTGCGGATCTCCATCTCCTCCAGCTTGCGCAGGTTGCGCAGGCGCATGTCGAGGATGGCGTTGGCCTGCACCTCGGTCAGCTCGAAGGCCTTCATCAGCTGGACCTTCGGCTCGTCCTCCTCGCGGATGATGCGGATCACCTCGTCGAGGTTCAGGTAGGCGATCAGGGTGCCGCCCAGCACCTCCAGCCGGTGGTCGATCTTGGCGAGGCGATGCCGCGAGCGGCGCACCAGCACCTCGTGCCGGTGGTCGAGGAAGGCGTCCAGCACCTCCAGCAGGTTCATGACGCGCGGGACGTTGTCCTTGTCCAGCACGTTCATGTTCATGGCGAAGCGGGTTTCCAGGTCGGTGGCCTGGAACAGCGAGGCCATGAGGACCTCGGGATCCACGTTGCGGCTCTTCGGCACCAGGACGAGGCGGATGTCCTCGGCCGACTCGTCGCGCACGTCCTCCAGCAGCACCAGCTTCCGGTTGGTCAGCAGCTCGGCGATCTTCTCGACCAGCCGCGCCTTCTGGACCTGGTAGGGGATCTCGGTGACGACGATCTGCCAGGTGCCCTGGGCCAGCGGCTCCTTGTGCCACTTGGCGCGCAGGCGGAACGAGCCGCGGCCGGTGCGGTAGGTCTCGATCACCGTGGCGCGCGGCTCGACCAGCACGCCGCCGGTCGGGAAGTCCGGGCCCGACATCAGCGAGACGAGGTCCTCGATCTTCGGCGGCGCCGGCATCTCCTTGCCGGCGATGAACGCCTTCACCCGGTCCTGCCGGTGCTTGAGCACGAGGCGCAGCGCCGCGCAGATCTCGCCGACGTTGTGCGGCGGGATGTTGGTCGCCATGCCCACGGCGATGCCGCTGGAGCCGTTGGCGAGCAGGTTGGGGAAGTTGGCCGGCAGCACCGCCGGCTCCTCGCCGTCGCCGTCGTAGGTGGCGCGGAAGTCGACCGCGTCCTCGTCGATGCCCTCCAGCAGCGCCTTGGCGACATCGGTCAGGCGCGCCTCGGTGTATCGCATGGCCGCGGCGTTGTCGCCGTCGATGTTGCCGAAGTTGCCCTGCCCGTCGATCAGCCGGTAGCGCACCGCGAAGTCCTGCGCCAGCCGGACCAGCGCGTCGTACACCGCGGTGTCGCCGTGCGGGTGGTACTTGCCGATCACGTCGCCGACGACGCGGGCCGACTTCTTGGGCGGCGTCTCGGGGTTCAGCCGCAGCTCGTTCATGGCGTAGAGCAGGCGCCGGTGCACCGGCTTCAGCCCGTCGCGCACGTCGGGCAGCGAGCGCGCCATGATGGTGGAGAGCGCGTAGCTCAGATACCGCTCGGAGAGCGCTTGCTCGAGCGGCTTGTCGATGATGTCGGATGCAGGCACTGGGGTCTTCATGCCGGCAACCTACCAGATTTGGGGAGAAAATCCAGCGGGTTTTGTTCTCGTTACGTTCTCATCAGGCGCGCCGCCAGCCGCTCCCGCGCCGGCGGCAGCGGGGCGTTGAGAACATGGCGTTCCAGGAAGTGCCCGGTCAGCCGCAGCCCCGCCGCCACCTCCTCCGTCCCGCCCTGCCCGCGCCCGATCAGGAAGCCCGGCAGCGCCAGCAGGCGGTCGCGGTAGGGCTCGCCGGCGGAGATCGACACCGCCCGCCCGGTGCGCGGGCTGACGAAGGCTAGGTACTCGTTGCCCGACACCGCGCCGGTCACCGCGCAACGCTCCAGGTCCAGCCCGAAGCCCAGTTCGGCCAGCAGCCCGACCTCCCAGCGCACATAGGCTTCAGCCCAGGGGGCCTCGGCCCAGGCGGTGGCGCCGTCCAGCACCTCGAACAGGGCGCACAGGCCGTCGTAGAGCGCCGGGTGCGGTTCGTGCTCGGGCAGCGCCGCCTCGGCCAGGGCGCAGGCGGAGGCGAGCGCCGCCAGCCGCGGCGGGTCGTCGAGCAGCCCGGCGGCGTAGCCGCGCAGCGGTTCCAGCACGTAATTTCCCAGGTGCTCGGCCAGCCGGCCGCGCCAGCGCGCGGCGACGACGCTTCCCGGCTCGGTGTGGCCGCGCTGGCGCGAGGACCGGCCGCCCATGACGAGTCCCGCGTGGCGCCCGTGCTCGCGCGCCAGCAGAGTCACCACCGCCGCGCTCTCGCCGTGCGGACGGGTCGACAGCACGATGCCCTGGTCGGTCCATTCCATGGAACGAAAATAGTACATCCGCGCCGCGGATGCACCCCCGGCACCTCAGGCTGCGCGGCACGCCCGGTTCCGTGTCATGGCAGTTGCAATTTGCCGCGATCTGGGCGGCAATGGATGGAGAGAGATCGTACAAAAGGCTCAAGGGTGTTGACCAGTCCCGCCGACCGATACCTGCTTGCCGAGAAAGCCGGCACCGAAGGCGTGTGGGACTGGGACCTGCGCGCCGGCACGCTGTATCTGTCGCCGCGATTCCGCGCGTTCCTCGGCCTGCCGCCCTCCGAATCGCCGGGTCCGCCGGACGACTGGCTGGAGCGCGTGCACCCCGAGGATCTCGACTGGCTGCAGGCGGCGCTGGAGGGCCAGCGCGGCGGCGTCGCCCTGCCCTTCCACATCGAGCACCGCGTCCGCCCGCACGTCTCCGATGACTGGCGCTGGCTGGTCTGCCGCGGCATGGCGGTGTGCGACGAATCGCAGCAGCCGGTGCGCCTCGTCGGCTCGGTCGCCGACGTCACCGAGCGCAAGCTGGCCGAACTCCAGCTCCGCCGCAGCGAGGAGCGCTACGCGCTGGCCGCCGCCGCCAGCAACGACGGCCTGTACGACTGGGACCTGACGACGGGCCGCGTCTACTACGCGCCGCGCTGGACGGCGATGCTGGGCTTCGAGGAGCACGCCGTCGGCGACGACCCGCAGGAGTGGCTGGGCCGCGTGCACGAGGAGGACCTGATCTGGCTGACCGCCGCGCTGGACGGCGCCGGCGGCGACGGCAGGCCGTTCCAGATCGAGTACCGGATGCGCGACGCCCGGGACAAGGAACGCTGGATGTCGTGCCGCGGCATCGCGGTGAAGGACGCCGCCGGCACCCCCGTGCGCATCGTCGGCAGCCAGGCCGACGTCACCGACCGCAAGCTGGCCGAGCAGCAGCTGCGCCTCAGCGAGGAGCGCTACGCGCTGGCCGCGCAGGGCGCCAACGACGGGCTGTGGGACTGGCGGCTGGATCAGGACGAGGTCTACTACTCGCCGCGCTGGAAGGCGATGCTGGGCTACGCCGAGGACCAGATCGGCACGGCCAGCTGCGAGTGGTTCTCCCGCGTCCACCAGGAGGACGTGGACGGCCTGCGCGCGGCGCTGGACCTGCACCTGTCCGGCGAGCGCGAGAACCTGCAGCACGAGTTCCGCATGCACGCCGCCGACGGCTCGGTGCTGTGGATGCTGGCGCGCGGCCTGGCGGTGCGCGACGACAGCGGGCAGCCGGTGCGCCTCGCCGGCTCGATGACCGACATCACGGCGCGCAAGAAGGCGGAGCAGCAACTGCTGTTCGACGCGGTGCACGACGGCATGACCGGGCTGCCCAACCGCACGCTGCTGCTCGACCGCACCGGGCTGGCGCTCGACCGCCACCGGCGGGCGCGGGGCAAGCACTTCGCGCTGCTGCTGATCGACCTCGACCGGTTCAAGGGGATCAACGACACCAAGGGCCCGGCGGTCGGCGACCTGATCCTGCGCACCATGGCGCAGCGGCTGGAGGACAGCCGGCGCATGGGCGACACGCTGGCGCGGCTGTCGGCGGACGAGTTCGCGCTGCTGCTGAACGATGTGGACGACGTCGGCGACGCGCTGAGCGCGGCGCGGCGCATCGCCGCCATCGTGGCGGAGCCGGTGCCCCTGGACGACCACGCGGTGGTGCTGACCGCCTCCATCGGCGTGGCGCTGAGCGCCACCGGCTACGACCGGCCGGAGGACATGCTGCGCGACGCCGGCCTCGCGGTGTACCGGGCCAAGCAGAACGGCCGCAACCGGGTGGACGTCTTCGACTCCACGCTGCGCCGGCAGGCGATGTCGCAGATGCGCACCGAGGCCGACCTGCGCACGGCGGTGGAGCGCGGCCAGCTCTGCCTGTTCTACCAGCCCATCGTCAGCGTGCTGACCGGCCGCATCGCCGGGTTCGAGGCGCTGATGCGCTGGCGCCACCCGAAGCGCGGCCTCGTGTCGCCCGCCGAGTTCATCCCGCTGGCCGAGGAGTGCGGCCTGATCGTGCCGATGGGCCGCTGGGCCCTGCAGGAGGCGGTGCGCCAGCTGGCCGCGTGGCAGGACCGCTTCCCGCGGCGCAAGCCGCTGTTCATGAGCGTCAACGTCTCCTCCCAGCAGTTCCGCGACGACGACCTGCTGGGCCTGGTCGAGGCGGTGCTGGCCGAGCACCGCATCCCGCCCTCCTCGCTGAAGCTGGAGATCACCGAGAGCCTGCTGATGCAGGACCCGGAGAAGTGCCGCGAGCTGATGCGGGCGATCCGCGACCTCGACGTGCGGCTGAGCATCGACGATTTCGGCACCGGCTATTCGTCGCTGGCGTACCTGCAGAAATTCCCGGCCGACACGCTGAAGATCGACCGCACCTTCGTCTCCGCCATCTCCAAGGGCGAGAGCAGCGCCGCCATCGTCCAGGTCATCACCACGCTGGCGGCGATCCTCAACATGGACGTGGTGGCCGAGGGCGTGGAGACCGAGACCGAGGCGGAGTTCCTGCGCGACATCGTCTGCACCTACGGCCAGGGCTACCTCTGGGCCCGCCCGGAGCCGGCCGAGGAGGCCGAGGCGCGGCTGGTGGGGGAAAGCGTGGAGTTGGGGGTGGCGTAGCGCGGCTTCCGTTTCGCCGTGAAGCCCCTCCCCTCTTGAGGGGAGGGGTTGGGGAGAGGGGGCAAGGCGACGACGAACACATGTCTGAGCGGAACGGAGCCGTCAGGGCCGGTCGCAATCACTGCGCCAATTTCAACCCGACGATCCCGGCAACGATGAAGGCGATGCAGACCAGCCGAAGGACGGTCGCCGGCTCCCCGTGGAGCAGGATGCCAAGAACGGCGGTGCCGATTGTGCCGATGCCAGTCCACACCGCGTAGGCGGTCCCCAAGGGCAGCGTCTTGAGCGCAAACCCGAGCAGGCCAAGACTCGCCACCATTGAAGCGGCTGTCAGCAAGGAGGGAACGAGACGGGTAAAGCCTTCGGTGTGTTTGAGGCCAACGGCCCAGCCGATTTCGAGCAGGCCGGCGACAAACAGAACGATCCAAGCCATAAGAGCCTCCCTTGGCTCAGGCCGGGTCGTCCCAACCGATGCTTCCATAACGGTGTGGGGCCGTCCCCACGGAAGCGCGCCCCTCAGGTAGGACAGGCCAGACACGTCTTCAAGGTGATTCAGCGCGCTCGGAAATCGGGAATGCTCTCGCATCGGCAAGCGCCAAACGCGGCTTGTTGGGCAAGAGCGGCTCGATCAAGCGCCACTCGACGTCGGTCAGGTCATATCGGCTCATGCCCACCTTGAATCAGGGTTCCACGCGAGGGGGAAGACCGCCAGTCGATGAGCGCGCCGGTTCTTGCCGCCGCAGCCGTTACGTCACATGCTGAATGCGGACATTTGATCCGCTCGCGAGAGGAAGCCGATGTCGATATCACTCTATGACCTCAGCGTGCCGACCTTCCTGCAGACCATAAGATCCATCGGAGGCTTTCTCGGCCGTGCGGCCACGCATTTCTCGAACACCGGGGTCGATCCCGACAACGTCGTGAACACCCGCCTCTTCCACGACATGGCGCCCTTCCATTTTCAAATCGAAGCGGCATGGCATCATTCGGTGTGGGGGGTGGAGGCCCTGAAAACCGGCGCGTTCACCCCTCCCGCCCTGGTCGGCCCTGTTCCCCTTGCTGACCTGCAGGCCATGATCGGCAAGGCGGAAAGGGCACTGGAGGCGTTCACTCCCGACGAGATCGATGAGTGCGCGGGCAGGAACCTGAACCTTCACATCGGCCCGCGAACACTTGCCTTCACGTCGGAAACCTTCATTCTCTCCTTCTCGCTGCCAAACTTCCATTTCCACGCTGTCACCGCATACGACATCCTGCGCTCGCAAGGCGTGCCGCTCGGTAAGCGTGACTACGAGGGCCGGCTGCGCACCAGATCGTCTTAAGACAGAACCCCGGACTCCAACGAGCGGTTCGTCACCAACGCCGCGAATTTTCGCTATTATGGCGGAAACGCCACCAGCCATTGCCTTCCAGGGGACCGTTTCGCAACGCCCTGTCCGTTTTGTTCGGCTGCCGGTATGGTGAGATCCCTTACGGACACACCGGATGGCGGTCCCATGCCGACCTCGACGACGATTCTCGCCTTCGCCCTCGTGGCCCTGGGCATGGTCCTGACCCCCGGCCCCAACATGGTCTATCTGATTTCCCGCTCGATCTGCCAGGGGCGTGCGGCGGGGGTGATCTCGCTGGGCGGCGTAGCGCTCGGCTTCGTGTTCTATATGTTCTGTTCCGCCCTCGGCATCACGGCGCTGGTGTTCGCGGTGCCCTACGCGTACGACGCCTTGCGCCTGGCCGGAGCCGCCTACCTCCTCTATCTCGCGTGGCAGGCCGTGAAGCCCGGAGGGCGCTCTCCGTTCCAGGTGCGCGACCTGCCGGTCGACAGCCCCCGCAAGCTGTTCGTGATGGGGTGCGTCACGAACCTGCTCAATCCCAAGATCGCGATGCTCTACCTGTCCCTGCTGCCGCAGTTCATCGACCCGGCGCACGGCGACGTTCTGACCCAATCCCTGGTCCTCGGCTCCGTTCAGATCGCCGTGAGCGTGACGGTCAATCTCCTGCTCATCGTCGCGGCGGGATCCATCACCGTGTTCCTCGCCGGCCGCCCCGCATGGTTGCTCGTGCAACGCTGGCTGATGGGCACGGTCCTGGCCGGGCTCGCCATCCGCATGGCGACGGAAGCGCGTCGTTAGGCCGACGTCTTCCGCGACACGCCGGCCGCGCCGCCGCGCCGATCGTTCCCGTTGCGTTCGCACGCCGATCGCGCTAGGATGACGATCCCATTCCACCCCAGGAGCCCCGCGCCGGACCGTGTGAAGTGAACAGCCTCTGCACACTGTTCCACAGTGTTCCACTCTGTTCCATTCCGGCCTCCGCACCCCCGCCGCGGCACAGCGGCAAGCTTTCGTTAACCATAATCCACGACCGTGGCCGCTCCCTGCCCCAGCGCGGAGCGTCCTCCATGCCCATCCCCGCCCGCCGGTTCACGCGTGCCGGCGCCTTCGCCGCCTCCCTCCTCCTGGCCCTGCCGGCGCACGCCGGGCCGTTTGCGCTCGCCACCGACGGCGGCGACGCCTGGGGCTTCGCCAAGGTCGTCGAGGGCACCGCCGAGCCCGGCGCCTGCGACGAGGTGCTGGTCGAGGCGCCCGGCGGCACCGTGCCGGCGGAGCGCGACGGCGACCGCTTCACGGCGCTCGTCCGCCTGCGCGCCGGCGCCAACGCCGTGCGCGCGGTGTGCCGCGCCGACGGCGCCGAGTGGGCGGCGGCGGAGCAGCGCTGGACGGTGCGCCTCGCCGACGCGCCCAAGGCGTGGGTGCGCGCCTCGGTCACCCACGACGGGCTGGTGCTGGACGCCGGTCGCAGCGAGACCGCCCCCGGCCGCCCCGCCCCGCTCGCCCGCGTGGTCTGGAGCGAGGCGCCCGGCAACCCGGCGCCGCTGGTCGCCGCGGACGGCGCGCCGGTGGCGGGCAGCGGGGCGCGGCGCCTCGCGCTGCGGACGCCGACCGCGGACGGCACCTACCGGGTGAAGCTGACGGTCACCGACGCGCTGGGGCGCGCGGACACGGCGGCGGGGATCTTCCGGGTCGAGGACGGCCGGCCGGTCGCCGTCGATCTGCGGCGCGCGGCGCCGGAGTGGACGGCGGACGCGGTGGTGTACGGCGTCGTGCCCTGGCTGTTCGGGCCGCGCGGGCTGCCGGACGTGACGGCGCGGCTGGACGCCATCGCCGCGCTGGGCGTCAACACGCTGTGGCTGTCGCCCGTCACCGGCGCACCGGGGCAGGATTTCGGCTACGCCGTCACCGACCATTTCGCCGTGCGCGCCCGCTACGGCAGCGAGGCCGACCTCAAGGAGCTGGTGCGGGCGGCGCACGCGCGGGGCCTGCGCGTGCTGATGGACGTGGTGCCCAACCATCTGGCCGAGCAGCACCCCTACTTCGCCGACGCCGCGGCGCGGGGGGCGGAGTCGCCCTATCACGGCTTCTTCGACCGCGGGCCGGACGGCGGCGTCACCCACTATTTCGACTGGAGCAACCTGAAGAACCTCAACTACGACCACCCCGAGGTGCAGCGCTACATGACCGAGGCGTTTGCGCACTGGGTGCGCGCGGTGGGGATCGACGGCTTCCGGGTGGACGCCAGCTGGGCGGTGCGCGAGCGCGCGCCCGAGTTCTGGCCGCGCCTGCGCGAGGAGATCAAGCGCCTCGACCCCGACGTGCTGCTGCTCGCCGAATCCTCGGCGCGCGATCCCTGGTACGTCGAGCACGGCTTCGACGCCGCCTACGACTGGACCGACACGCTCGGGCAATGGGCGTGGCACGACGCCTTCGACGACCCGGCGCAGACGTCGGCGAAGCTGCGCGCCGCGCTGGCGGCCTGGGACGGGCGGACGCCGGTCTTCCGCTTCCTCAACAACAACGACACCGGCGCGCGCTTCGTCACCCGGCACGGGGTGGCGCGGGCGCGGCTCGCCGCGACGCTGCTGCTGACCCTGCCCGGCCTGCCCGGCGTCTACGCCGGCGACGAGGTCGGCGCCGAATACGAGCCCTACGGCGCCCAGCGCGCGCTGTCCTGGGGGGATCCGCACGGGCTGACCGCCCACTACACCCGCCTGATCGCGCTGCGCCGCGACCGCGCGGAGCTGCGCCGCGGCGACTTCCGCCTCGTGGAGACCGACGCCGACGACCGGGTTCTGGCCTACCGGCGCGGCGGGCTGCTGGTGCTGCTGAACGTCTCCGACGCGCCGGTGGACGTCGCCGTGCCGCTGCGCGGGCGGGCGGAGGACCTGCTGGGCAGCGGGACGATGGCGGTCGAGGGCCGCGTCGCCCTGCCGCCGCTCGGCGCCCTGGTGCTGAAGGCGGCCGAGGTGCAGGCGGCGGAAGGGCGGTAGCCACCGGTTTGCCCCTCCCCGATTGCCCCGCCCCCCTTCCGACCACACTCTCCTTGGCAAGGGCCCGCGTGTGGCCCGCAGGAGGGACGCCCGATGGACGAGATCCGATCCACGCCGCCGACACTGGGCTCGGCGGACATCAGCGCGCTGGCCCACCTCTACCGGGGCGAGCTGTACCGCAGCACGGTCTGGCGCACCCGGCTCGACGCCACCACCAACTGGGCGGTGGTCACCACCGGTTTGGCGCTGTCGCTGTCCTTCTCCAGCGCCGACGCCTCTCCGCTGCCGCTGGTGCTGGTCGGGCTGCTGGTCGCGGTGTTCCTGATGATCGAGGCGCGGCGCTACCGCTTCTTCGATTTCTGGCGGATCCGCGCGCACATCCTGGAGGTGCACTTCTTCGGCCCGATCCTGCTCGGCCAGGGGGTGCGGCTGGACAATGGCTGGAACACGGTGCTGCACCAGGACTACCGCACGCCGGCCCTGCACATCACGCTGATGGAGGCCGCCGGGCGGCGGCTGCGCCGCAACTACGGCTGGATCTTCGGCATCCAGGTGGCGGCCTACGCGGGCAAGCTGCTGATCCACCCGACGCCGATCGCCACGCTGGACCAGCTGTGGGCGCGCGCCACCATCGGCCCGGTGCCGGGCGCGGTGGTGATCCTGTGCGGCGTGCTGTTCCACGCCACCTGGATCACCATCGCCGTGCGCACCTACCGCAGCCGCCGCGGCGCCGACCGCGACCGCCCGCCGCGCCCGGCGCGCGACGCCGTGCTCGACCTTGCGCGCGGGGCGTCGTGACTATTTCTGTTCGAAGTCGAGGCCCCAGACGCTGTAGCGCTCGGGATCCTCAGTCCAGTTCTCGCGGACCTTGACGAACAGCATCAGGTGGACGCGGCGCTCCAGGAACGCCTCCAGCTCGGTGCGGGCGGCGAGGCCGATCTGCTTAATGCGTGCCCCGCCCTTGCCCAGCACGATGGCCTTCTGGCTCTCGCGCTGCACGTAGACGACCTGCCGGATCTTCACCGAGCCGTCCTCGAACTCCTCCCACTCCTCGGTCTCGACCGTGGCGGCGTAGGGCAGCTCCTGGTGCAGCTGGAGGAACAGCTTCTCGCGCGTCACCTCGGCGGCCAGCAGGCGCATCGGCATGTCGGAGATCTGGTCCTCCGGGTACAGCCACGGCCCCTCCGGCAGGCGCTCGGCGAGGAACTTGCGCAGGTCCTGCACGCCGTCGCCGGTGGCCGCCGACACCATGAAGGTGTCGGTGAAGATGCCCGCGTCGTTCAGCTCGGCGGTGAGGCCCAGCAGGTTCTCGCGGTGCTTCACCAGGTCGATCTTGTTGAGCACCAGGATCGCCTTGCGCTGCTGCTCCTGCAGCGCCGCGACGATGCCGCGGGTGTCGTCGTCGATGCCGCGGCGCGACGCGTCCACCAGCACGCCGACGAGGTCGGCGTCGTGCGCGCCCTGCCAGGCGGCGGCGACCATGGCGCGCTCCAGCCGCTTCTTCGGCGTGAAGATGCCCGGCGTGTCGACGAAGAGGATCTGGCTGTCGCCCTCGATGGTGATGCCCAGCACGCGCGAGCGCGTGGTCTGCACCTTCGGGCTGACGATCGACACCTTGGCGCCGATCATCGCGTTCAGCAGCGTCGACTTGCCGGCGTTCGGCGCGCCCACCAGCGCGACGAAGCCGCAGCGGGGGTTCTCCGGCTCGTGCCCGGGCTCTTCGGAATCGGGCAGGTCGTCGATGTCGGTCTCGTCAATCATGCACGGCAACTCCCAACTGGCGCAGCAGCGCTCTGGCCGCCTGCTTCTCGGCGGCGCGCTTGGAGGACCCGGTGGCCGTCGCCGGCTCCTCGCCCTGCACCGTCACGCGCACGCGGAACACCGGCTCGTGCGCCGGGCCGCTCTGGTCCATCATCTCGTAAACCGGCAGCGGCCGGCCACGTCCCTGCGCCCATTCCTGCAACGCCGTCTTCGGGTCGAGCGGCGGCGGCTGGTGGCGGTCGATCATCCCGGCCCAGGCGCCGCGGATGAAGCGCTTGGCCGCCTCCAGCCCGCCGTCCAGGTAGAGCGCGCCGATGGCCGCCTCGCAGGCGTCGGCCAGGATGGTGCGGTTGCCGCGCCCGCCGCCGGAATCCTCGGCCGGCGACAGGCGCAGGTAGCGCCCGAGGTCCAGCCCCTCGGCCACCGCGCCCAGCGCCTCGCGCCGCACCAGCGCGGCGTGCCGCTTGGCGAGCGCCCCTTCCTTCTCGTTCGGAAAGCGCTCCAACAGCCAGTCGGCGATGCACAGGCCGAGCACCCGGTCGCCGAGGAACTCCAGCCGCTCGTAGGCGATGCCGGGCCCCTGCGAGGGCGAGGTGCCCTTGTCCGAGCGTTCCAGCCCCATCAGGCTGGGGTGCGTCACCGCGTCGGCGAGCAGGCCGACGTCGGTGAAACGGTGGCCGAGCGCCGCGGCCAGTTCGGCGACATCTGCGCCTGGAAGGGTCCCGCCTTCGGGCTCGGTGGTGTCTTCTGTCACGTCACATCCTCGAACAGTCGGGCGGCAACAACACACGCCCCACAACCGTCATCCCCGCGAAGGCGGGGATCCATAGGTTCCACGGTTTCCCGCTTTGGAAATTATGGATCCCCGCCTTCGCGGGGATGACGAAAAAACAAAGGGTCTAATTAACCCCACTGAACAAGCGCGAGAAGCGCAGGTCGAAGGGCCAGCGCCAGACCTCGAAGAAGCGAGTGCCGTCCTCCAGCGAGAAGAACAGGAACTCCGCCCGGCCGACCACGTTCTCGACCGGCACGTAGCCGACCATGCTGGGAACGCGGCTGTCCAGCGAGTTGTCGCGGTTGTCGCCCATCATGAACAGGTGGTTCTCGGGCACCTTGTAGAGCGGCGTGTCGTCCAGCGCCCCGTGGTCGGTCTCCTCGATGATGCGGTGCTTCTTGCCGTTCGGCAGCGTCTCGATGTACTGCGCCACGCGGGTCTCGCGGCCCAGGCTGTCCTTGGCGACGTAGTCCTCGATGCGGTCGCGCTGCACCGGCTTGCCGTTGATGTGCAGCACGCCGCCGATCATCTGCACCGTGTCGCCGGGCAAGCCGATGACGCGCTTGATGTAGTCGGTCTTGTTGTCGCGCGGCAGCTTGAACACCGCGACGTCGCCTCGCTCCGGAATCTTGCCGAGGATCCGGCCCTCGAACAGCGGCAGCCCGAAGGCCACCGTGTGCTTGCTGTAGCCGTACGAGAACTTCGACACGAACAGGTAGTCACCGATCAGCAGCGTCGGGATCATCGAGCCCGAGGGGATGTTGAACGGCTCGTAGGCGAAGGTGCGCACGCCGAACGCGATCAGCACCGCGTAGAACACCGTCTTCAGCGTCTCGCCGATGCTGCCGGCATCCTTCTTCTTCTCGACCAAGGACATGGGAACTCGATTCTGCGTGTCGGTGTAAGTTATTCGGGTTCGGCGCTGATGACGACGAAGGCTTCGGCCAGCGGGTACTCGTCGGTCAGCGTGACGTGGATGCGGGCGACCATGCCCTTGGGGGTGATCGCCTGCAGCCGCTCCAGCGCGCCGCCGGTGAGCGCCATGGTGGGCTGGCCGCTGGGCAGGTTGACCACGCCCATGTCGCGCCAGAACACGCCGTTGCGGAAGCCGGTGCCCAGCGCCTTGGCGCACGCCTCCTTGGCGGCGAAGCGCTTGGCGTAGGTGCCGGCGCGCGCGTCGTACTTGCCGCCCTTGCCAACCCGGCGCTCCGCCTTGGCGCGCTCGGCCGGCGTAAAGCAGCGGTCGATGAAACGGTCGCCGAAGCGCTCCAGGGTCTGCTCGACGCGGCGGATGTCGGTGAGGTCGTTGCCGATGCCCAGGATCATCGCACCGCCCCGGGGCGCTCTTCATCCATGCGCCGGCGCATGGCCCGGATGCTCTCGCCCAGGCCGACGAACAGCGCCTCGCCGATCAGGAAGTGGCCGATGTTCAGCTCGACGATGTTCTGGATGGCGGCGACCGGGCCGACAGTGCCATAGTCCAGCCCATGCCCGGCGTGGCACTCCAGCCCGATGGCCTCGGCGTGGGCCGCCGCCTGCACCAGGCGGGTCAGCTCCGACCCGCGCCCGGCGCCCGGCGCGGTGTCGCAATAGGCGCCGGTGTGCAGCTCGACCACCGGAGCGCCCAGCTCGCGCGCCGCGTCCAGCTGGCGCACCTCTGGGTCAATGAACAGGGAGACGCGGATGCCGGCGGCGCCCAGTTCGGCGATGTAGCGTTGCAGGTGCCCACGCCCGCCGTCGACGTCCAGGCCGCCCTCGGTGGTCACCTCGGTGCGCTTCTCCGGCACCAGGCAGACGGCGTGCGGGCGGTGCCGCAGCGCGATGGCCAGCATCTCGTCGGTGGCCGCCATCTCCAGGTTGAGCGGCAGCGTCAGTTCAGCCATCAGGCGCTCGATGTCGGCGTCGCGGATGTGCCGGCGGTCCTCGCGCAGGTGGGCGGTGATGCCGTCGGCGCCAGCCTCGGCGGCGAGGTGGGCGGCGCGCACGGGGTCGGGATGCTTGCCGCCGCGCGCGTTGCGCACGGTTGCCACGTGGTCGATGTTCACGCCCAGGCGCAGGTAACGGGTCATCGCGACGCTCCCGGAATCGGCCGCGCGCCGGCCGGGAGGGCCAGCGCAGGCACTCGGGACTATATAGCGACGCCGGAGCGCCGCGTCACGCCTCCTGCACGGCGCGCAGGAAGTGCTCCACCTCGCTGCGCAGCAAACGGCTCTCGCCGTTCAGCCGGTCGGCGGCGGCGGCGACGACGCCGGCCATGCCGGTGGTGCGGCTTGCGCCGTCGCTGACCTCGGCAATGCTGTTGGACACCTGACGGGCGCCGTGCGCCGCCTCCTCGACGTTGCGGACGATCTCGCTGGTCGCCGCCCCTTGCTGCTCGACCGCGCCGGCGATGCAGGTCGCCAGTTCGTTGAGGCGGCCGATCACCTCCGCCACCTCGCGGATGGCGGACACCGCGCCCTCGGTCTGGTCCTGCACGGCGGCGATCTGCTGGATGATTTCCTCGGTGGCGTGCGCCGTCTGGTTGGCGAGGTTCTTCACCTCGGTGGCGACGACCGCGAAGCCCTTGCCGGCCTCGCCGGCGCGGGCCGCCTCGATGGTGGCGTTGAGCGCCAGCAGGTTGGTCTGCGAAGCGATGGAGGTGATGAGCTGCACCACCTCGCCGATGCGGCGGCCGGAGTCCGACAGGTCGGCGATGCGGGCGTTCGCCGCCTCGGCCTGGGTCTGGGCGGCGCGGGAGATATCCGCGGCCATGCGGACCTGCCGGTCGATCTCTTCGGTGGAGGCGATCAGCTCGCTGGCGGCGGCGGCCACCGTCTCGACGTTGGCGGTGGACTGCTGGGTGGCGGCCGACACCTCGCCGCTGCGCGCCTGGGTCTGCGACGCGGTGGCGGACAGCTCGCCCGACGCCGAGGTCAGCTTCTCCAACGCCTCCTGCACCGCGCGCATCAGCTGCTGCACGGCCCCGTCGAAGTCCTTCGACAGTCCCTCCACCCGCTGCTGGCGGACGAGGCGGCGGCCGGCGGCGGCATCGGCCTCGTCCTGCAGGCGGCGGTGCTCGACGGCGCGGTCCTTGAACGTCTGCAGGGTGGCGGCCATGGCGCCCACCTCGTCGCCGCGGCCGACGTGCGCCACGCCGACCGACAGGTCGCCCTCGGCCAGCGCCCGCATGGTGCCGGACAGGCCGGCCAGCGGCCTCGTGATGTCGCGGGCGATCAACTGCGCCGCGACCAGCGACAACAGCACCAGCACCGCGCCGATGCCCATGACCTCCACCGCGTTCGTCCAGAACGCGGCGTCCACGTCGTCGGTGTAGACGCCGGTCCCGAGCATCCAGCCCCACGGCGCGAAGGGTGCGGCGTAGGACAGCTTCGGCTGCGGGTCCTTGAAGCCCTGGCGCGCCACCACGTAGGGAACGAAGCCGCCGCCCGCCTTCGCCGCCTCGATCATGGCGCGGATGTAGGGCTTGCCGGCGGCGTCCAGCGCGTCCATGCGCGGCTTGCCTTCGTCCTGCGGGCGCGGGCCGATGACCAGCGAGGTGCCGTCCATCTGGTAGACGAAGACGTAGTCGTTGAGCGGTCCGTAGCGCAGCGGCCGCAAGGTGGCGATGGCCTGGGCCTTGGCCTGCTCCTCGCTCATCTCGCCCTTGGCGGCGCGCTGCTGGTACGAGGTGGCGATGGAGAGGGCGGCCTGCACCATGTTGCGGACCTGGCTCTCCTTCTCCGCGACGATGGCGGCGCGCAGGTTGTGCAGCGCCACGCCGGAGCCCGCCGCCATGCCGGTCAGCACCGCCGCGAGCATCAGCAGGATCTTGGTGCGGATCTTCAGGTTGCTCAGCATGACGTTCCATCCCCCGTGTTCTTCGTGACGCGGACGGATGCTTTTTCGGCTATTTTTCTCTGAAATTAAGAAAAATGCCGTCTATCCGGGCGCAGATCTGCATCCATCGCGCGCGGACAGGTTGATACACAACGCGAACTGGTTTGCCTAGACGCCCAACATATGCCATTTGGTCGCAGGCGGGCAGTGTCCTACTACTTTACTTGGATACGTGCTGCCAGTTCTTTCAGCGTGTCGAGCGGCGGCCCCTTGCGCGGCCATTCCAGGCCGACGCCATCGCCCTCGTGGCGCGGCAGCACGTGCAGGTGGACGTGCGGCACCGTCTGCCAGCCGGCCGGCCGGTTCGCCTGGAGGATGGTGAGTCCGGCAGGCTCGAACGCCGCCTGCACGGCGCGGGCGACCTTGTGCGCGGTGCGGAACAGCGCCGCCGCCTCATCCTCGGTCAGGTCGAGGATGGTCTCGGCCGGGCGCTTCGCGACCACCAGCACGTGGCCGGGATTGACCTGCCCGGCATCCATGAAGGCGAAGCTGTGCTCGTCCTCGTAGACTTTGGCGCAGGGGATCTCCCCGGCGATGATCCGGCTGAAGACGGTCTCGGTCATGCGTTTCCTCCCGTTATTTGGTCAGGAAGAAATACACCGTCATGGCCGAGCCGACGAGGATGATGAACTTGCGCAGGTAGGCCGGCGGGATGCGCCGGGCGATGCGGGCGCCGGAATAGCCGCCGGCCACGCAGGCCACCAGCATGATCAGCGCCTCGGTCCAGTACACGGCCCCGCCGGCGACGAAGGCGACCACCGCGATGGCGTTCAGACAGCCCGACAGCAGCGACTTCAGCCCGTTCATGGCGTGGATATCGCGCAGGCCGAAGACGCCGAAGGTCGCCAGCATCAGGATGCCGATGCCGCCGCCGAAATAGCCGCCGTAGACGGCGATGAAGAACTGCACGACCAGCACGCCGACCGGCCCCAGGCGCGTCTTTCGGCGGATGCAGGCCGCCAGTTTCGGCCCGGCGGCGAAGAGCGCGGTGGCGAACAGCAACAGCCACGGAATGAGGACGGCAAAGGTGGCGTCCGGCGTCCACAGCAGCAGCAGCGCCCCCAGCAGCCCGCCGACCAGGCTGATGCCGATGAAGGCCGGCAGATCGATCTCGGTCAGCTTGCTCAGCTCGTTCCGGTACCCGTAGGCGCCGGCCAGCGCGCCGGGGCACACGGCGACGGTGCTGGTGGCGTTGGCGGCGACCGGCGGCACCCCGGCGAACACCAGCGCCGGAAAGGTCAGGAAGCTGCCGCCGCCGGCAACGGCGTTGACCACGCCGGCCGCGTACGCGGCGACGATCAGGAGCAGGGTGGAGAGCATCGAGGGGCCCGCAGCGAATTGTGCGGCGCACTATGCCCCGAACGAACGAGGGATGAAAGCCCCCTCCCTACCGCCCCCGCGCGCGGTCCACCGCGTTGATCACCGGCGTGGCCCGCAACGCCGCCATGATGTTGGTCAGGTGCTTGGCGTCCTTGACGTCGATGTCGATGATCAGCTCGAAGAAGTCGGTGTTGCGGTTGGTGATCTTCAGGTTGGTGATGTTGCCGCCGTTCTTGCCGATCACCGTGGACAGGCTGCCCAGGCTGCCCGGCTCGTTGGCGACCACCAGGTGGATGCGGCCGACGTGCTCCTCCGGGCTGTCGGGGCCGACGTC
The DNA here is from genome assembly GCF_050789165.1 of Azospirillum sp. Classification (NCBI taxonomy): domain Bacteria; kingdom Pseudomonadati; phylum Pseudomonadota; class Alphaproteobacteria; order Rhodospirillales; family Azospirillaceae; genus Azospirillum; species Azospirillum sp. Next base: position 39,499 of record NZ_JBOZRT010000125.1, on the reverse strand, counting down.
CCAGGCGACGTCGATCCAGCGCTCCGGCGAGTCGTTGAAGCTCTCCAGCGTCTCGCAGTCGATGGTGTGGATGGTCACGCCCTTGCCGGTGGTGACGATGCCGACGATGCGGTCGCCCGGCAGCGGATGGCAGCAGCGCGCGTAGTGCACCGCCATGCCGGGGATCAACCCGCGGATCGGCAGCGGCGCCTCGCGGCCCTTCGGCTTCGGCTTGGGCTTGGCGATCAGCGCCGCGGCCTTGTCGTCGCCGTCCTTGAGCTGCACCGTCTGCTGCGCCAGCGCGTGCGGCTTGTGGCCGGGGAAGACGGCGTGGAAGACCTCGCGCCCCGAATGCAGGCCCGACCCGACGGCGGCCAGCAGATCGTCCACGCTGGGCTGCTGGAAGATCTTGAGGACGCCCTCCAGCGCTTTCTCGCCGTAGTCGTAGCCTTCCTGGCGGAACTGCCGCTGCAGGATGGCGCGGCCGAGTTCGATGTACTGCGAGCGCTGCTGGGTGCGCAGGAACTTGCGGATGCGGGCGCGCGCCTTGCCGGTGACGACGAAGCGCTCCCAACCCGGCACCGGCGTCTGCGCCTTGGAGGTGATGATGTCGACCTGATCGCCGTTCTGCAGCTGGGTGCGCAACGGCAGCATGCGCCCGTTGATCTTGGCGCCGACGCAGTGGTCGCCGACCTCGGAGTGCACGGCGTAGGCGAAATCCACCGGCGTGGCCCCGCGCGGCAGCGCGATCAGGTCGCCTTTGGGCGTGAAGCAGAACACCTGGTCCTGGAACAGCTCCAGCTTGGTGTGCTCCAGGAACTCCTCGGGCTTGGTGGCGTGCTCCAGGATGTCGAGCAGTTCGCGCAGCCAGCGGTACTCACGCGCCCCGGCGCGCGGCTGACCCTGCTTGTAGGCCCAGTGGGCGGCGACGCCCAGCTCGCACACCTCGTGCATGTCCTTGGTGCGGATCTGCACTTCGATGCGGTTGCGCTGCGGGCCGATGACGCCGGTGTGCAGGCTCTTGTAGCCGTTCGGCTTCGGCGTCGAGATGTAGTCCTTGAAACGGCCCGGCACCACCGGATAGCGGCTGTGGATGATGCCCAGCGCCTGATAGCACTCGCCGACGTTCCCGACGATGATGCGGAACGCCATGATGTCGGAGAGCTGCTCGAAGCTGACGTTCTTCTGCTGCAGCTTGCGCCAGATCGAGTAGGGCGTCTTCTCGCGCCCGCTGATCTGGGCGTCCTCGACGCCGTCGTCCCGCAGCACCTTGCCGAGCTCGTCGATGATGCGCTGGACGCGGTCCTCGCCCTCCGAGCGCAGGCGCGAGAGCTGCGCCAGGATCGAGTCGCGGCCCTCCGCGTTCAGCTGGGCGAAGGCGAGGTCTTCCAGCTCGTCCTTCACCTGGTGCATGCCGATGCGCTCGGCCAGCGGCGCGTAGATCTCCAGCGTCTCGCGGGCGATGCGCTTGCGCTTGTCCGGGTTCTTGATGTGGTGGAGCGTGCGCATGTTGTGCAGCCGGTCGGCCAGCTTGACCAGCAACACGCGGATGTCCTCGGACATCGCCAGCACCAGCTTGCGGAAGTTCTCCGCCTGCTTGGCCTGCTCGCTCTGCATCTCCAGGCGCGACAGCTTGGTCACGCCGTCCACCAGCCGGCCGATCTCGCGGCCGAACAGGCGTTCGATGTCGTCCTGGGTGGCGACCGTGTCCTCGACCGTGTCGTGCAGCAGCGCCGTCACGATGGTGGCGGTGTCGAGCTTCAGGTTGGTGAGGATGCCGGCGACTTCCAGCGGGTGCGAGAAGTACGGGTCGCCCGAGGCGCGGGTCTGCGACCCGTGCGCTTTCATGGAGAAGACGTAGGCGCGGTTCAGCAGGTCCTCGTCGGCCGACGGATCGTAGGCCCTCACCCGCTCAACGAGTTCATATTGCCGGATCATGCCACCCGACCCGGCGCCATCCGCGCCCTAACGGTTGAAATATCTGGATATATGGATGCGGGTGGCGCGAACGGCCACCCGTGCGCCCGCGCTGGATCAGAAGTCGCCCTCGCCGTCGCGGCCCACCACGTCGTCCTCGGTCATGCCGAAGGCCTTGGCCGGGTCCGCGTCCATGTCGGCGGCCAGGTCGTCGTCCTCGCCCAGCTCCTCGCCCTCGCCCATGGCGTCGTCGCCGTCCAGCGAGTTGTCGGCGCCGCGGGCCCAGTCATGCTCGCCGGCCATCAGCTCGACGATCTCCTCCTCGGGCTCGTCGGGCTCGACGTGCTTCTGGTGGCCCTTGATCAGGGAATTCTTCAGGTGCTCCAGCACGACCGTCTCGTCGGCGATCTCGCGCAGAGCCACGACCGGGTTCTTGTCGTTGTCGCGGTCGATGGACAGCGGAGCGCCCGAGGCGACCTCGCGGGCGCGCTGGGCGGCCATCATCACCAGCTCGAACCGGTTGGGAACCTTGAGAACGCAATCTTCGACGGTAACGCGGGCCATGCCAAACCAACTCCGGAGTCCTGGGAGGGGTTGAATATATTGACCGCGCTGCGCCCATGCAAGCGGCAAGACTCCCCCTGCGCCATCCTCCATCCGCCACCCGTCGGACGTGCGGGTCCCCCGTCCGCAGGACGTCCCGTTGCGCCCTTGTCGCGCCTGGACAATCCGCCTATTTTACAGACTGCCGTATTGCATTACGGTGGTTCACAAATATTTCCATCATTGCTTGTAGAAGGACAAGGACATTGGATCGCTCAGCCACATTGCCAAAAGAATTGAGCCGGCTGTTCTATAAGGAAGAACGCTTGGCTATGTTCATCGACGGCGCCAACCTCTACGCCGCCGCCAGAGCTCTTGGATTCGACATAGATTACAAGAGATTGCGGGACGGCTTTGCTGCAGAAGGGCGTCTAGTACGCGCCTTCTACTACACGGCTTTGGTCGAGGACCAGGAGTATTCGCCGATCCGGCCGCTGGTCGACTGGCTGGACTACAACGGCTACACGATGGTGACGAAGCCGACCAAGGAGTTCACCGACGCGTCCGGCCGCCGCAAGATCAAGGGCAACATGGACATCGAGCTGGCCATCGACGTGATGGAGATGGCCGAGCGCGTGGACCACATCCTGCTGTTCTCCGGCGACGGCGACTTCCGCCGGCTGGTCGAGGCGGTGCAGCGCAAGGGCGTGCGCGTCAGCGTGATCTCCACCGTGCGCTCGCAGCCGCCGATGGTGGCGGACGAGCTGCGCCGGCAGGCCGACAACTTCATCGAGCTGCAGGATCTCGCCGGCTCGATCGCCCGCGTCCACCACCACCGCGAGCCGCCGCAGCATGGCGGCATGGGTGGAGGCAACGTCCAGCAGAGCCCGTCGCACGCCCAGAGCCCGATGCAGGACTACGGCAACGGCGACGACTTGCTGTAACGAGCCCGACCGCGACTGCGCGCGGTGCCCGCGTCTCGCGGCGTTCCGCGCGCAAAACCGCGTCGCCTTCCCGGACTTCCACAACGCCCCGGTGCCGTCCGAGGGCGGCGTTTGCGCGCGTATTCTTGTGGTCGGCCTCGCGCCGGCCTTGAAGGGCGGCAACCGGTCGGGGCTGCCGTTCCGCGGCGACGCCTCCGGCCGCTGGCTGCGCGCGGCGCTGGACCGGCACGGGCTGGGCGAGGACATGGTGCGCATCACCAACGCCGTACGCTGCGTGCCACCGGCGAACAGGCCGACCGCGGCGGAGGTGGCGGCGTGCCGGCCGTTCCTCGTGGGAGAGCTGTCCGGTCCGGAATTGCGCGTGGCGCTGGCGCTCGGCCGGGTGGCGCACGACGCGGTGTTCGGGGCGCTGGGCCTTCGCGGGGCGGCGTTCGGCCACGGCGCGGTGCACGCGCTGGGCCGGCTGACCCTGGTGGACAGCTATCACCCCAGCCCGCAGAACACCAACACCGGACGCCTGACACCGGCGATGTTCGACGCGGTGTTCAAGACGTTGAAGGACCTTCTCTAGCCCCTCAACTCCCCGTCCGCGCCGCCGCCATCTCCGCGGCCATCCGCATCGCCGCCACGAGGCTGGAGGCACTCGCCCTCCCCGTTCCGGCGAGGTCCAGCGCGGTTCCGTGATCCGGCGAGGTGCGCACGAAGGGCAGGCCCAGCGTCACGTTGACCCCGGTGTCGAAATCCACCGTCTTCAACGGGATCAGCGCCTGATCGTGGTACATGCACAGCACCGCGTCGTAGCGCGTGCGCGCCTGGGCGTGGAACAGTGTGTCCGCCGGCCACGGCCCCGCGGCGTCGATGCCCTCGGCGCGCAGCGCGGCGACCGCCGGCGCGATCACCTCGATCTCCTCCCGGCCCATGGAGCCGCCCTCGCCCGCGTGCGGGTTGAGCGCCGCCACGGCCAGCCGTGGCGCCGCGATGCCGAAGTCGCGCGCCAGCGCCGCCGCCGTCACACGGCCGCAATGCACGATGGCCTCCGCCGTGAGCATCTCCACCGCCTGGCGCACCGACACGTGGATGGTCACCGGCACCACCCGCAGCCCGCCGCCGGCCAGCATCATCACCGGCTCCTCGGTCATCCCGGCGAGGTGCGCCAGGTACTCGGTGTGGCCGGGGTGGCGGAAGCCGGCGGCGTAGAGCGCCGACTTCTGGATCGGGTTGGTCACCACCGCCGACGCCCGACCGGCGCGGACCAGCTCCACCGCGCGGTCGATGCCGGCGATCACCGCCGCCCCGTTGGCCGGGTCGGGCCGACCGGGCTCGACCGGCGCCGCCAGGACCAGCGGCAGCACGGGCAGCGCGGAGTCGAAGACGGCGCCCGCCTCCTCCGGCCCGGCGACGGCGCGCACCGGAACCTCCAACCCGATCAGGGTCGCGAGGCGGGTCAGGCGGTCCGGGTCGTCCAGAACGACGAAGGGCGGAACGCCGGTGTTCCGGCGCTCCGCCCAGGCCTTCAGCACGATCTCGCCGCCGATCCCCGCCGGCTCACCCATGGTGACGGCCAACGGGAGGCGGGCGGTCATCAGACGCGGTACTCCACGAACGCGGCGCGGCGCAGGTCGCGCAGGTAGCGGCGGGCCACCAGCTCGGCGCGCTCCTGGATCAGCATGCCCTCGACCTCGTCGCGGGTCGGCAAGCGCGGCGCCTGGGCCTGCTTCGGCGGCGGGGGCGGGGCGGCGACCTTCTCGGTCACCGTCTCGGTGATCATCGGCACGTCGCGCTTGCAGACGATCAGGATGAGCGAGCCGCCGGGGGTGTTGATCACCGGGCTCGGCTGGCCCAGCGGGATGCCCAGCGCCAGGTTCTGCAGGCCCGGCGCAAGATCCTTGACGCGCAGCATGCCCATGTCGCCGCCGTCGGGCATGCCGACGGCGTTGGCCTTGGCGGTGAAGTCGGCGCAGCTCTTGATCGACTTGCGCATCTGCTCCATCTGCGCCGCCACCGCCTTGAGCTGCGACGGGTCGGACGCCGGCATGGCGAGCTGCTTCATGTTGACCTTGGCCTTGGCGATGTCGGGCTTCTGCACCCGCTGCACCACCGGCTGCGGCGCCGCAACCTCCTCCTCGCCGCCCACGGCGCGCTTCGAGCGCACCAGCAGGATGTGGTAGCCGGACGCGGTGCGCACCGGCTGCGACAGCTGGCCGGGGCGGAGCTGCGCCAGCGCCGCGTCGATCTGCGGGTCCAGCTCGCCCGGGCGCACCCAGCCGAGGTCGCCGCTGGAGGCGGCGGTGGTGGACTGCGAGAACTGGCGGGCCACGGCGGCAAAGTTGCCGCCCTTGCGGATCTCGTCGATCAGGCGCTCGCCGGCGCGGCGCACCTGCTCGTCCTGGTCGGGGTTGTCGACGGCCAGGAAGATCTCGGCGACCAGGTATTCCGGCTTGCCGATGCTCTCCTTGACGCGCTGCATGGCGGCGTCGACATCCTCGTCGGCGATGGCCACCTCCTGGCGGACGCGGCGCTGCATGACGCGCTGCCACGACAGCTGGGCGCGGACCTGGTCGATCAGCGTCGCCTGCGGAATGCCGGAGTCGGCGAGGAACTTCAGGAGCTTCGCCTTGTCCATGCGGTTCTGCTGGGCCAGCTGCTCGATCGCCTTGTCCACGTCGGCCTGCGGCACGGTGATGCCCTGGCGCTTGGCCTCCTGGATCTGCAGCCGCTCGTCCACCAGCTGGCGGAGCACCTGCGGCATCAGGCGCTGGCGCGTGTCGGCGCTGTCCGGCATGCCGGCGCTGACCACCATCAGCCGCAGCCGGGCGTTGACGTCCGACACCGAGACGGCGTCCTCGTTGACCACCGCGGCGATGCGCTCGCCGACCTGGCCGGCGGACTGGCCGCCCTGGGCCGGAGGATGCGCCGGCTGGGCCTTGGCCTTCTGCGCCGCGCTCTCGGCCGGGGCGAGCGCCACGACCGCGCACGCGCTTGCCACGGCAAGGGCGGTCCGGACGGCACGCAAACTGAACATGGACTTCCGCTCCCCAGATGAACGGCCCTTAATACGGCTCCGCCGTCCGAGTTGCAAACGGGATCGTTCGTTTGGCCGAGCTATGACTCAGCCATCCTCAAGATGCAGCAGCGCGCTGATGCCGATCAGCAGCGCGATGCCCGCCGGCATCCAGGCGGCCATGGGCACCGGAATGGTCTCCGACAGGCCCAGCGTCTTGACGATGTCGGTCGCCATGAACAGCGCGAATCCCGTCAGCACGCCGCCCGCCACCATGATCATGGTGCCGCCGCGCCGCGGCAGGCGCAGCGAGAAGGCGGCGGCGAACAGCACCATGGCGCAGTACAGGAGCGGCTGCGACAGCAGCGAAGCGTAGTGCAGCCGGTGCCGCGTCGCCGGGAATCCGGTCAGCTCCAGCGTGTGGATGAAGCGCGGCAGGTCCCAGAAGGAGATGGTCTCGGGCGCGGCGAAGCTGCTCTCGATCTGCTCCATGTCCAGTTCGGTGGGGATGGTGTAGCTGGGCAAGTCCTCCGGGTCGCGCTTGGGGCGGGTGAGGACCGCCTCGCGCAGCTCCCACTTGCGCTCCTTCAGCACCGCCGACGGCGCGTCGATGCGACCGACGTAGTTCTTGTCGTCCTGGAACAGGAAGACGATCACGTTGCTCAGCTCCAGCGTCGCCGGGTTCACCGCTTCGGCGTGGATGAAATACTGCTCGCTGTCGAGCTGCTGGCGCAGCCACAGACCGGACTTGGAGATGTCGAAGCTGCTGGAGCGCTGCTTCAGGTAGCGCGTCTGCAGCTGGTCGTACTTGGCGATGAACACCGCGCCGATGGGGTTGATCAGCGTCACCTTGATCACGCCGATCAGCGCCGCGGCCAGCAGCACCGGCATCAGGAACTGCCACGCAGACACGCCGACGGCGCGCGCCACCACCAGCTCCGCGCTGCGCGTCAGCCGCCAGAAGGTGAACATGCCGGCGAACAGGATGACGAACGGGAAGACCTGCTGCCCGATCTCCGGCTGCTTGAGCAGCGCCATCTGCATCACCAAGCCGAAGGTGATGTTGGGCTTCGACCCGGCGCGCCGCAGCAGCTCGACCACGTCGAGCAGCAGGATGATGCCGAGGAAGACCAGCAGCAGCAGCACGAACCAGGTGACGAACTGCCGGCCGATGTAGCGCGACAGCGTCGCGGACGAATACATGAGGTCGGCCTCCAGCGGCCGGAAACGGGAACCGGTGCGCTATGTACGCCCGAACCGCGGCCAAGACAACCCGTGCGGCCAACTCTCTGCAGCCAACCTCTCTGCGGCTTGACAGCCGGTGCAGTCCCTTTACGCTCGGCCGGCCATCCGCTGAAGGAAAGAGGGGGAGATGAAGTTCAGCTTCGCCAAGCCGGCCCTGCCGAAGGCCGGCACCATCGTCGTCACCGTGCTTGCCGAGCGCACGCTGGGCCGCGCCGCCCGCGAACTCGACCAAAAGTCCGGCGGCATGCTGACGCGCGCCATGGAGGCGAGCCGCTTCACCGGCAAGAAGGACGAGACGCTCGCCGTCCTCGCCCCCGCCAACCTGGACGCCGGCCGCGTGCTGCTGCTGGGCCTGGGCAAGGCGGAGGACATTGCCCCGCTGACGCTGCAGTCGGCCGGCGGCACCGTCGTCGCCGCGCTGGAGAAGAGCGGCGAGACCGAGGCGCACCTCTTCGTCGAGGTGCCCGAGGGGGCCGGCATCAAGCCCGCCGAGGCCGCGGCCGAGATGGCGTTCGGCGGCCGGCTGCGCTCCTACCGCTTCGACAAGTACCGCACCAAGGACAAGAAGGACGCCAAGCCGTCGCTGAAGAAGGTCTGCCTGCTGACCGACGAGGCGGAGGCCGCCAAGCGCGCCTTCGGCAAGCTGGACAAGGTGGCCGACGGCGTGCTGTTCGCCCGCGACCTGGTGTCGGAACCGGCCAACGTCATCTACCCCGAGACGCTGGCCGACAAGTGCAAGGAGCTCGCCGCGCTCGGCCTCGAGGTCGAGGTGTTCGACCAGAAGAAGCTGCGCAAGCTTGGCATGAACGCACTGCTCGGCGTGGCGCAGGGCAGCGCGCACGAGCCGCGCGTGGTGATCCTGCGCTGGAACGGCGCGCCCGACGCCCAGGACAAGCGCCCGGTCGCCTTCATCGGCAAGGGCGTCACCTTCGACTCGGGCGGCATCTCCATCAAGCCGGCCGCCGGCATGGAGGAGATGAAGTGGGACATGGCCGGTTCCGCCGTGGTGATCGGCACCATGATGGCGCTGGCCGGCCGCAAGGCGAAGGTCAACGCGGTGGGCGTCGTCGGTCTGGTGGAGAACATGCCCTCCGGCACCGCCCAGCGCCCGGGCGACATCGTCGCCTCGCTGTCCGGCCAGACCATCGAGATCGTCAACACCGACGCCGAGGGCCGGCTCGTGCTGGCCGACTGCCTGTGGTACACGCAGGATCTCTACAAGCCGCGGCTGATGGTGGACGTGGCGACGCTGACCGGCGCCATCATCATCGCGCTGGGCCACGAGCACGCCGGCCTGTTCGCCAACGACGACGCGCTGGCCGAGGCGCTGACCGGCGCCGGTAAGGCGGTGGGCGAGCCGCTGTGGCGCCTGCCGCTGGCCGACGCCTACGACAAGGACATCAACACCGACGCCGCCGACATGAAGAACACCGGCGGCGGCCGGGGCGCCGGCAGCATCACGGCGGCGCAGTTCCTCAAGCGCTTCGTCAACGACGTGCCGTGGGCGCACCTGGACATCGCCGGCACGGCGTGGTCGAAGAAGGACACCAGCACGGTGCCGAAGGGCGGCACCGCGTTCGGCGTCCGCCTGCTCGACCGCTTCGTGGCCGATTTCCACGAGGGGTGAGGGGAGCGCCGGCAGCGGCCCCCCACCCAACCCTCCCCCACTGACGCGGGGGGGCTTTTGTTCCTCCCCCCGCGAAGTGGGGGGAGGTTAGGAGGGGGGACCGCCGCATGCACCTAGACAAAGGCCGATGACCGAAGTCCGCTTCTACCACCTCCAGCGCCGCAGCCTGGAGCAGGCGCTGCCGAAGCTCCTGGAGAAGACGCTGGAGCGCGGCTGGCGGGCCGTCGTGCTCGCCGGCTCGGCGGAGCGCGTCGACGCGCTGAACCAGCACCTGTGGACCTACGATCCGGCCTCCTTCCTGCCGCACGGCGCGAAGCGCGACGGATTCGCCGACGCGCAGCCGGTGTGGCTGACGGCGGAGGACGAGAACCCCAACGGCGCCACCGTGCTGTTCCAGATCGACGGCGCGGCCAGCGAGAACCTTGCAACCTACGATCTCGTCTGCGACCTGTTCGACGGCAACGACGAGGAGGCCGTGATGGCCGCCCGCGACCGCTGGAAGGCCTGCAAGGCCGCCGGCCACGGCCTCACCTACTGGCAGGAGAACGAGCGCGGCGCCTGGGAGAAAAAGGCGTAACGGGGGCCCATCCACAACCCCATTGCTTTTCCCCGAACGATTGGCAAGGCTGATCGCCGGCCGACAGAAGAGGGGCAGCAGCGGTTCATCATGGCGCAGGACGACATCAGGGACGCCGCGATCCTGATCGTGGACGACAACGCCTCGAACGTCGAGCTGCTGCGCGAGATGCTGGCGCACGACGGCTACACCAACGTCCGCGGCGAGACCGACCCGCGCAAGGTGCCGCCGCTGTGCGAGGCGCAGGCGTTCGACCTGCTGCTGCTCGACATCCGCATGCCGCACATGAGCGGCTTCGAGCTGATGGAGCGCCTGAAGGCGATCTACGCCGGCGACTACGTCCCCGTGCTGGTGCTGACCGCGCAGACCGACCAGGACACCCGCCGCAAGTCGCTGGAGTTGGGCGCCAACGACTTCCTGACGAAGCCGTTCATCGCCTGGGAGCTGCTGCACCGCGTGCACAACATGCTGCAGATCCGCACGCTGTACCGGAGGGTCGCCCAGCACAACCGCGACCTGGAGCGCCGCGTCGCCGACCGCACGGCCGAGCTGACCGAGGCACTGGCCGCCGCCCGCCAGGCCGACCGCGCCAAGCTCGACTTCCTGTCGGTGATGAGCCACGAGCTGCGCACCCCGCTCAACTCCATCATCGGCTTCGCCGAGGTGATGGCGGCGGAATCGCTGGGGCCGCTCGGCCACCCGGACTACAAGGAATACGTCACGCTGATCGAGGAGAGCGGCAATGTCCTGCTCTCCATGGTCAACAAGATCCTCGACTACACGCGCGGCTCGACCGGATCGGTGGAGATCCAGGAATCGGACGTGCGGCTGCCGGCGCTGCTGGCGACCTGCGTCAACCTGCTGTCCGCCAAGGCGCAGCCCAAGGGCATTGCGCTGACCCTGTCGCCGGTGCCGCCGACGACACTGCGCGCCGACCACCGGCGGCTGCGCGAGATGCTGCTGAACCTGCTGGACAACGCCATCAAGTTCACGCCCTCCGGCGGCCACGTGACGCTCAGCGCCGGTCCGCACGCCGACGGCGTGGCGATCCGCGTCGCCGACGACGGGCCCGGCATCGCGCCGGAGATGATCGACCGCATCTTCAACCCCTTCACCCAGGCGGAGCGCTCGCTGGCCCGCCAGCACGAGGGCATCGGCCTCGGCCTGCCGATCGTGCGCCGCTTCGCCGAACTGCACGGCGGCCGGGTGGAACTGGACAGCGCGCCGGGACTCGGCACCACGGTCACCATCGTACTGCCCGCATCGCGAATCATCGGCACCACCACGGCTTGAGTGTCCGCGGCGCGGAAGATTCGACACCAACTCAACTCGGACCGTTCTCGGACTCGACTGGAGATTGCCGCAGTCGATACACGAACGTGTAATGAATTCGCCTTTTTCACCACGCTAAACACTGGACGATCAGGCGTATTCATGTATGCTCCCCACGATAGGCGAGATAAACGCAGGGAGAGCCCAGGTGGCAGAGGATCTACAGCAGCTTACGGCGCAGATCGTCGCAGCGTACGCGGCGAACAACAGCGTCTCGGTGAACGACCTTCCTTCGGTCATTCAGGGCGTCTACTCGGCGCTCAGCCGCGTCGGCAGTGAAACCAGCGACTCGGCCGTTGCCGAGCCGCAGACCCCCGCGGTTCCGATCAAGAAGTCGGTGAAGCCCGACTACATCACCTGCCTGGAATGCGGCAAGCAGCAGAAGATGCTCAAGCGGCATCTTGCGTCCGACCACGACCTGACGCCGGACCAATACCGCGCCAAGTGGAGTCTGCCGCGCGAATACCCGATGACCGCGCCGAACTACGCGGAAGCACGCTCCCAGCTTGCGAAGGCCTCGGGCCTGGGCCTGCAGGGCGGCCGCACCAAGGGCCGCGCCAAGAAGAAGTGATCCGACCGGACACGGGAAGGGCGGGAACCGCGCCTCGCGCCGTCCCCGCCCCTCCGTCCGGTCGCCGTGCGTCCGTCAGTTGTCGAGCGCCGTACCCACCGCGGCGCCACCGAGGCCGCCGATGACGGCGCCCCGCTTGCCGCCCAGCGCGTAGCCGCCGGCCGCGCCCGCGCCGCCGCCGACCAGGGTTCCGGTGTTGCACGCCGCCAGCAACATGGTGGCGGCAAGAGCGGCGGCCATCAGCTTGAAACGTTTCATGACGAAGTCCCTCTGTTGCAGTCCGGGTTCCTACCGGTCAACAGGGAAAACGCCGATATGCTCCCGGCAAGGCTTCATTCGGGCACATCAGGTCCCTCTCCCAGCGCCGCTGGGAGAGGTCAGGAAGGGGGCAAGTCGTTCCTCGGGCGGGCTTGTAGCCCCCACCCAGCCCTCCCCAGCCAGGGGCAGGGGAGAGACTTGAGGGGGCCTTACTCCCACTCGATTGCCGAGAGACGCCATAACACATTGAAATTCATGATAAATATTTCGCGCACCGCCTGTATGGTCCGACGATCGGGCCGTCAACTGGCTCCAGCGATGGGCACGAGCGACTCCGAATCGAAAAGTACCGTCAGCAAGCGTATCAGCGAGCTGGCCTCCCGCACACCGACCGGCACCCACGGCATCCAGCATCGGGCCACAACGGATATCGCCTATGGGTATCATGCCGGCTGCCCCATCAGCGCGGCGACCACCGTGCTGATCACGACCGGATCAACCGCACCACTGATCCCCAGACGTGCGGTGGCGAACTCAACCTCGATGGTGCCGGCGGGCGGGACCGACGGTTTCGGCGGCGGCACCGCTGCGTTCTCCGCCAGCGGCTTTCAGGCCGGCGGTCTGGAGCACATCTCCACGACGATGCGCAGGAACAGGTTGATGTCGAGCGGCTTGGCGAGGTAGTGCAGGAAGCCCGCCTCCAATCCCCGGCGGATGACGCTGGGGTTGACGTTGGCGGACAGGGCGATGACCGGGATGTGGCTGGTTCTGGGGTTGGCCTTGAGCTGGCCCAAGGCCTCGATGCCGTTCATGCCGGGCAGATTGACGTCGAGTACGATGACGTCGGGCTGGGTCGCCGCCGCCACCTCGATGCCGGCCTCTGCGGTCGGCGCCGAGGCCAGGGTGAAGTCGGGCAACTCGGACACCAAATCCCGCATGAGCTGGAGGTTGACCGGATTGTCCTCCACATAGAGCAGCCTGCGTGGGGCGCCGGCCGCGGCTACGCGCAACACATCGCGCGCGTTGTCCTCCACCGCCTCCGACGGGGCGGCCATGGGATCCTCGCTGGCGGGCACCTCCACCCAGAAGGTGGTGCCGCGCCCCACCTCGGTGTCGAAACCGATGCGACCGTCCATGGCTTCCACCATGCGCTTGGTAATGGTCAACCCAACGCCGGTGCCCTCGATTTCGGTGGTTTCGGCGCCCAGGCGGTTGAACGGCTGGAAGATCTGGGAGTGCTTCTCAGGCGGGATGCCCGGGCCGTCGTCGGTGACCACGAAGCGCACCGAACCCCCGCTCCCCGCTTCCGCGGCCAAGTGGACGGTGCCGCCGGGGCGATTGTACTTCACCGCGTTGGAGGTCAGATTGAGCAGCACCTGCTTCAGGCGCATGTAGTCCGCGCGCACCCGCCCGGCCACGTTGTCGGCCACCGTCCAGTCGTGGACGGTCGTGTTGCCGCGCGTGGTGAAGGCGCGGGTCAGTTCCAGCACCTCGGCCATCAGCGCCTTGGTTTCAATGGGTTCGACCGACAGCGTCAGCACGCCGCTCTCGATGCGGGCCAGGTCGAGCACCTCGTTGATCAGGCTGAGCAGGTGGTTGCCGCCCTTCATGATCTGCTGAACGCGGAAGCGCTGCTTGTCGTCGAGCGGCGCCGAGATGGCGCTGTCCAGGATCTGGGCGAAACCCAGGATGGCGTTCAGGGGCGTGCGCAGTTCGTGGCTCATGGACGACAGGAAGTCGGACTTGGCCCGATTGGCGCTTTCGGCGGTCTCCTTGGCGATGCGCAGTTCGTCCTGATGGCGCTCCAGCCTGGCCAAGGCGTCGCGCAACGACCGGGTGCGCTCGAGCACCCGCTCCTCCAACTCATCGTGGGCGCGTTGCAGTTCCTCCTCGGCGCGCTTGCGCTCGACCACCTCGGCCGCCAGGGTGGTGTTGGCGCGACCCAGTTCCTCGCCCTGCAGGCGCAGTTCCTCGTTGGCGAGGCCCATGCTGGCGATCATGTTGGTGACGAGGGTGAAGAAGCCCATCATGAGCCGGACCCGGTCTTCCGAAAGAACCGGAACCCGCTTCAGGGCCGCAAGATAGTCCTCGTCACGGAAGCCGAATTGGCGGGCCTGGGCCAGGAATGCCGCGGCGTCGGGCTGCTCGAAGAAAAACTGCCCGGTGAAGAAGTTGCCGACGTGCTGGCCCCTGACGACGATCGGCATGGCGGCGTCGACCAGGCCGTTGCGGCATTTGTAGACGTTGTAGGGCTGGCCCTGATCGAGGCTGGCTGCCAGCTCGGTATCGCTTTCGTGGCACCGGGACGCGGTGCCCGGATGGACGCGGTGGAACCGCGTGCAGATATCCTGCCAACCGGTGGCGACGAGAATGTTTCCCTCGAGATCGAGGACAGCGGTCACAGCGCCAGTCAGGGTGGTAAATTCCTCGCAAAGCCTTTGCAGGTGGGCGACCGGCAGAATTTCCGACAATTTCACGGCATCCGCTCCGGCTTAGAGGGCGGGTAAAAGGCTCCCGTATTCATACCACGACAAGATAACACCATCGGCCGATACTTCCCAGATAATCAAGGCAATCGAGCGAAGCCCATTCTATTCCATAACAGATTGCAATTGCCCGGACGGACGGCCGGATCGGTGCAGGTGCCGTGGCTCCAGACCGGGTTTCTGATCGCCGCCAGCACCGCGCTGGACGTCGCGGCGGCGCTGACCGGTGGCGGCAGCCTGATCGGCAGCATCCTCAAGCACGCTATGGACCGCCCGCTCGACAAGGCGGCCAAGGATCTGCTCGACCGAGTACCCGTCGTCATCCTTGATGAGGGGAGCCGGTGCTGCCGCTGTTGCGTGACGGAAACAAGGCCGACGTTCCGACGGCGCCGCGTCCTTTGGTAAAGATCCTCGGGATGGGGGGGTGGTCTGGAAATCAGCCGCCCGCAACTCCGCCCCGCTGCAACCAACCATGCGGCACAGCGAGCGGTTGATCTTAAGGAAGCGGCCATCCGTCGACATCAGCCCCATGCCGTGGGCGGCGGTTTCGAACGCAGCCCGGAACCGCCCTTCGCTTTCCCGCAACGAGGCTTCGGCGCGCCAGCGGCGACGCAACGCCGACACCACGACGTAGGCGATCAGCAGGAACAGCGCACCGGCGACCGCGCCACCGATCGTCACCCCAGCCAGATGTCCCGCTCGTTGAACACATCTCGCTGGTGGCTTCGCCCGTCTCCTGCGAAGCCCGCAGGAGAGGAGATAGGTGGGGGTGAACTCCGCGGGTGGGGCGGGCAACTAGGCGAAGCAATGGCGCCGAAGGTCCCCAACGCCTCCTGCGATTGCCTGTCCGATGGCTGCAGAGACGTCCAGCTGATTGTGGGCAGGGCAAATATGTCGCACCCAACGCCTCCTGACAACATTCGATCCGTCTGATAACCGTTTTGATAAAAATTGCCTAAATTCCCTCAAGGGAGAGGGCTGGCGCGGTCGAGGAAACG
This sequence comes from Azospirillum sp., assembly GCF_050789165.1. Taxonomy (NCBI): domain Bacteria; kingdom Pseudomonadati; phylum Pseudomonadota; class Alphaproteobacteria; order Rhodospirillales; family Azospirillaceae; genus Azospirillum; species Azospirillum sp. The sequence goes on along the minus strand of NZ_JBOZRT010000125.1, from coordinate 24,021 downwards.
GACAGGCGGGAGCACACCGAAGAATGATAAGCGCGTTACGCAACATCCCCATTGCCGCCAAGCTCGCCGGCGCCGGCGCGCTCGTCGTGCTGATGGTCGCGGGTATGGCCTATGGCGGGTACGACGCCTTCAGCCGCGTCCGCACGGATACGGATCTGTCGCAACGTGCGGCCGGCGTCGCCGTGACCGCCCAGGAGATCCAGGCCCGCTTCATGGCGGTCGCCTATGCGAACCTCGCGATCGCGACCACGGGGAACGAAGAGGATCTGCTGCGTTCGGCGGACGGGAGCCGGAAGGACCGCGAGCGGAGCTTGGCCCTCATCGACCAGGCCATCGAACTCGCGGTCAAGCCGGAGCGCAAGGACGCGCTCCGTCAGGCTCGTGAGCTGATGGCACGCTACGGAGACCTCAGCGAGCAGGGCACGGCGGCGCGGCGGACCTACCTCAAGCGGCTGAACGACGGGTACCGGACGGCGCGCGGGACGCTCGAGCGCGAGGTGTCCGAGCTTATCCGGGTCACCGACGCCGACAGCGCCGTGGGGGCTGCGGTGCGCTCGTACGACCAGACGCTCAAGGGCGTTGCCGATGCCTTCGTCACCTACCTCGCCAGCGGCACGGCGGCCGACCTCGCGGCCTTGCGGACGAAGCAGGAGGCCATGCGCGCCCCGCTGGCCGAGATCGAGCAGCTGTCCGGCAAATTCCCGCGCCTGCGCGACACCGCCACGGGGCATGGTGCGTTCGTCAGCGCCCTGAACGGCACCGTCGAGGCGCGCCAGACCAACGACGGCCTCTGGTTCGGCGAGGCACGGCCGCTGCGGGTGAAGATGCAGGCCATGCTGACCGACATCACCGGAGCGGCGCAGGGCTTGTCGGCCCAGCTCGCCGAACAGACCGTCGGCACGGTCGACACCGCGACGTGGCAGACGCTGGCGGCGGCGGCCCTGCTGGTTCTGCTGGTCGCCGCGGTGAACGGCGTGCTGTACCGGCTGATTGCCACCCCCGTGACCCGCCTGACGGAGGTGATGAAGGCGCTGGCGCAAGGGGATGCCACGATCGCCGTGCCAGCCGTGGAGCGTCGCGACGAGATGGGCGAGATGGCCCGGGCGGTCGAGGTGTTCAAACGGAACAGCATCGAAAACGAGCGCCTGCGCGCGGAGCAGGAACGGCAGCGCGAGGTCGGCGAAGTGGAGCGCCGGGCGGCCCTGCAGTCCATGGCGGAAACCGTGGAGATGGAAACCCGCGCCGCCGTGAACCGCATCGCCGAGCGCACCCGGGAGATGAACGAGAGCGCGCAGGTGATGGCCGCCGCCGCGGTGCAGGTCAACGGCAACGCGCAGTCGGTGTCGGCCGCCGCCGAGCAGGCGCTCTCCAACGCGCAGACGGTGGCCAGCGCCACCGAGCAGCTGACCGCCTCGATCGGCGAGATCAGCGGCCAGATCGCGCAGGCGAGCACCGTCAGCCGGCGCGCCGTCGAGCAGGAGCGGCACACCCAGGCGGCGATCCGCACCCTCAACGAGGCGGTGGAGCAGATCGGGCACGCTGCGACGCTGATCAACTCGATCGCCAGCCAGACCAACCTGCTGGCCTTGAACGCCACCATCGAGGCGGCGCGGGCCGGCGAGGCGGGCAAGGGCTTCGCCGTCGTCGCCAACGAGGTGAAGTCACTCGCCAACCAGACCGCGAAGACCACCGACGAGATCTCCACCCAGATCGCCCAGGTGCAGTCCGGAACGGCGGCGGCCATCGCGGCCGTGGACGCCATCGGCATCGCCATCCGCAGCATGGACGAGGTCAGCGGCAACATCGCCGCGGCCATGGAGGAGCAGGCCGCCGCCACCAAGGAGATCGCCCGCAACATCGCCGAGACGGCGCAGGCCGCCCAGGAGGTGTCGACCCGCATCGCGACCGTCTCGCGCGACGCCGGCGTCGCTGAGGAAAGGGCTTCGGGCGTGCATTCGGTGTCGTCGATGGTGGCCGAAAGCATCGATGAGCTTCGCCATGTCCTGGTTCGCGTCGTGCGCACTGCGACGGCTGACGTCGACCGCCGGCGGGAGCCCCGCTACCGGCTCGATCGCCGCTGCCGGATCGAGGCGGCCGGGACTTCCCGGGACGTTCGGGTCGAGAACGTCTCCAAGGGCGGAGCCACTATCACGGACGCGGAGGCGCTTCGCCAGGGGCAGCGCGGCCGCCTGTGGCTGACGGACGGCGGTGCGGCGATCGATTTCGAGATCCTGGCGGCCGATGGCCCCCGCTGCCACCTGCGCTTCGCGGTGGACGGACCGGGCAAGGCCGTGCTCGAGCAGCAGATCGATGGCCTCGTGCGTGGCCTTGTCCGTTTGGACGCGGCATGAACCTTCTCCCATGCTCAGGCGGCTGGACCGCCAGCACCTCAATGGAACTTTCAGGCGCCGTCGTCATGGTTTGCCGAAGATCAACGAGGCGCCTGAGGAGACCACGCAAGTTCGACAGGAACTAGCGATCGATCAGGGAGGGGCCAGAGGTGGACGGGCGAACCGTGCCGCCTTGGCTGGGCACGGCAGCCGCCGGTACATGAGAAATTGCGAATTGTTCGCATTTTAATCCAATCTACATTTTTGCTCGTGTATTTAGCATACATGGATATGTCGCATGGAGGCCCGGGATGCGCGTCAACGAACCGATCACCGCCCGCGAAATCATGCTCCAGGACGGCGAGGTGCTGGTCTCGCGCACCGACACCGGCGGGCGCATCACCTTCGTGAACAAAGCCTTCATCGACATCAGCGGCTTCACCGAGCAGGAACTCCTTGGCTCGCCCCACAACATCGTCCGCCACCCGCACATGCCGAAGGAGGCCTTCGCCGACCTGTGGGCGACGATCAAGTCCGGGCGCCCGTGGGAAGGGCTGGTCAAGAACCGCTCCAAGCAGGGCGACTTCTACTGGGTGCGCGCCAACGCCACACCCGTCGTCGAAGACGGCCGCATCACGGGCTTCATCTCCATCCGCACCAAGCCGTCGCGTGCCCAGGTCGAGGCGGCCGAGCGCATCTACGCGCAGATCCGTTCCAATCCCGCCTGCGGCCTCCAGGTCAAGGACGGTGCCGTGAGCCGCCCGGGGCTGGCGCACCGGCTGTCCGTCCTCAAAACCAGCATCGCCGGGCGCATCGCCGGCATGGCGGCCATTTCGGTGGCCACCGCGGGCACGTCGCTGTGGCTGGCCACCGGGGCCGCCGACGCGCTGCCCGCCGTCGGCGCCACCGTCGCGGGATCCGCGGCCGTCGCGGCGCTCGGCATCAGCCTGTCCGTGCTCATCCGCGCAGCGCTGGGCCGCATGGAATCGCATTTCGACGCCATCGCGCGCAACGACACCGACTACGAGATCGAGATGACGCCCACCGTCGAGCTTCAGCGTGTCACCACGCTGCTGCGGGCGACCAAGGCGAAGCTGGCGTACGCGGTCCATGAGCGACGGGAACTCGAGCGGCAAACCGAAGAGAACCGCCGGGCGGCCATAGAAGGCATGGCCGAGACCATCGAGCAGGAGGCCCGGCATGCCATGGAGGATGTGGCGCGCCTGACGACCGCCATGGATTCCGACGCGCAGAACATGGCCGCTTCGGCCAACCGGGTGAGCCAGCATTCACAGGGCGTGGCAGCAGCGGCCGATCAGGCGCTGGCCAACGCGCAGGCGGTGTCCGCCGCAACCGAGGAACTGGCAGCCTCCATCCGCGAGATCGCCTCCCAGGTGGCGCATTCCAGCGTGGTGACCAACACCGCGGTCGAGAACAGCCGCAGGACGCAGGACGCCATCCAGGCGCTGTCGGCCGAAGTGGCGCGCATCGGTGAGATGGCCAGCCTGATCGGCGACATCGCCAGCCAGACCAACCTGCTGGCGCTCAACGCCACCATCGAGGCGGCACGCGCCGGCGAGGCCGGCAAGGGCTTCGCCGTGGTGGCGTCGGAGGTGAAGGCGCTCGCCAGCCAGACCGCCCGTTCGACCGAGGAGATCACGCAACGCATCGCCGCCATCCAGGCCGCGACCAACGACGCGGTCAACGCGGTGGCGGGCATCGGGCAGACGGTGCAGGAGATCGATCAGACGTCGGGGGCCATCGCCGCCGCTATGGAGGAGCAGAGCGCCGCCACCCAGGAAATCAGCCGCAACGTCGCCGAAACCAGCGCGGCCGCCCAGGAGGTCTCCTCGCTCATCGCCCGGGTGTCGCAGGATGCGCACGAGACCGGCGGCCAGGCGGGCGAGGTGCGCGGTAAGTCCACTCAGGTGGCTTCGAGCATCGAAGCCCTGCGCTCAGCCCTGGTGAAAGTGGTGCGGACCTCCACCAAGGAGGCGGATCGCCGGCAGAAGGCCCGGTATGAGGTGAACCTGTCGGGCACGGTGCGGCTGCACGGTGCCGACGCCTTGGTGCGGGTCGTCAACCTGAGCCAGGGTGGCGCCAAAATTGAGGCGGCCACCGCTGCCGAGGCGGGCGACCGGGGCACGCTGCGCATCCAAGGCTGCGACACGCCGTTGCCGTTCGTGATCAAGCGCGCCGACGGCAAGACGGCGCATCTCGAGTTCGATCTGGACGCCAATGTCTCCAACGCGCTCGAGGCGGCCTTCTCCTCCCTTGTCGGCGGGCGCGACCGTGTGGCGATGCGTGCGTGACGTCCCGAAGAGGTGAACATCCTGAATGGTGCGGGCGCCCGGCCAGGGATGCCCCGCCTTTATGCGTCAAGCACTTCCAGGTCCAATCGCGGCTGAAACCGTCAGGAGCCTTGCTGCTCCTGACGGTATTTTTGATTCCCGCGACAATCGATATCGGCGAGGCCCGTCAGCCGAGCCACGGGACGCGATGATTGCCCACCGATGACCGCCGATAGGCGATACTTGAAAACATACTATTTATCAGTCTGTTACGTCGTGCCGCGGCGTAGTTTTGGATATTCCCGGACAGGCGCGCATCACTCCCACTCGATGGTGCCGGGCGGCTTCGAGGTGATGTCGTAGGTCACCCGGTTGATGCCGCGCACCTCGTTGACGATGCGGTTGGACACGCGGGCCAGGAACTCGTGCGGGAACGGGTACCAGTCGGCGGTCATGCCGTCGGTGGAGGTCACGGCGCGCAGCGCGCAGGCGTGGTCGTAGGTGCGGCCGTCGCCCATCACGCCCACCGTGCGCACCGGCAGCAGCACCACGAACGCCTGCCAGATGGCGTCGTAGAGGCCGGCGTTGCGGATCTCCTCCAGGTAGATGGTGTCCGCCTTGCGCAGGATCTCCAGCTTCTCCGGCGTGATCTCGCCGGGGACGCGGATCGCCAGGCCGGGGCCGGGGAACGGGTGGCGCTTCACGAACGCCTCGGGCAGGCCCAGCTCGCGGCCCAGCGCGCGGACCTCGTCCTTGAACAGCTCGCGCAGCGGCTCGACCAGCTTGAGGTTCATGCGCTCGGGCAGGCCGCCGACGTTGTGGTGCGACTTGATGGTCACCGACGGACCGCCGGTGAACGACACGCTCTCGATCACGTCGGGGTACAGAGTGCCCTGCGCCAGGAAGCCGGCGCCGCCCACCTTGTGCGCCTCGCCATCGAAGACGTCGATGAAGGTGGCGCCGATGATCTTGCGCTTCTGCTCGGGGTCGGACACGCCCTTCAGCTTGCCGAGGAACAGGTCGGCGGCGTTCACGTGGATCAGCGGGATGTTGTAGTGGTCGCGGAACAGCGTCACCACCTCGTCCGCCTCGCCGGCGCGCATCATGCCCGTATCGACGAAGATGCAGGTGAGCTGGTCGCCGATCGCCTCGTGGATCAGCACCGCCGCCACCGACGAATCGACGCCGCCCGACAGGCCGCAGATCACCTTGGCCGACCCGACCTGGGCGCGGATCTTTTCGATGGCCGCCTGCTTGAAGGCGGCCATGGTCCAGTCGCCCTTGATGCCCGCCACGCGGTGCACGAAGTTGGACAGCAGCTTCGCGCCGTGCGGGGTGTGCACCACCTCCGGATGGAACTGCACGCCGTAGAACTGGCGGCGGTCGTCGGCGATGGCGGCGAAGGGCGCGCCCTCGCTGACCGCCACCGGGCGGAAGCCCTCGGGCAGCGCGGTGACGCGGTCGCCGTGGCTCATCCACACCTGCTCGCGCCCGCCGATCTCCCACACGCCGTCGAACAGCGCGCAGGGTTCCTTGATCTCCAGGAAGGCGCGGCCGAACTCGCGGTGGTCGGAGCCGGTGACGGCGCCGCCCAGCTGGTGGCACATGGTCTGCTGGCCGTAGCAGATGCCCAGCACCGGCACGCCCTTCTGGAACACCACGTCCGGCGCGCGCGGGGCGTTCACCTCCAGCACCGAGGCCGGGCTGCCCGACAGGATGATCGCCTTCGGGTCGAACGCCTCGATCTTGTCGGGCGTCATGGTGAAGGGGTGGATCTCGCAGTAGACGCCGGCCTCGCGCACGCGGCGGGCGATGAGCTGGGTCACCTGGGACCCGAAATCGAGGATAAGGACGCGGTCTGCGGTCATGGGTCGGGCACGCTGTCGGTGGAAGCGTGCTAGATGCGCCCAATGGAGGGTCGGGTCAAGGGATTTGGCCCCTCAGCCGACGGCGGACTGCCCTGCGAGCGGCACCAGGTCGCGCCAGCCGTACGCCAGCTCGACGATCTCCGACCCCGCGAAGCGTCCCGGCCGGTCGGCGACGCGCACGCCGCCCAGGCGCTCGTAGAACCAGCGCGTCGGATTCGTGCTCAGGCACCACACCAGGCCGGAGCGGAACCCGCCCGCCAGCATGCGCTCGGCGCTCGCCGCCATCAGCAGCCGGCCCATGCCGCGCCCCTTGGCGTCGTCGAGCAGGTAGAGTGCATAGACCTCCCCCGCGAATCCGTCGATGCCGCGCCGCTGCGGGCCGAAGCTGCAGAAGCCGACGACCGCGCCGTCCTCGTCCACCGCCACCAGGGTGCCCATGCCGGGGCCGCGGTCCGGCAGGCTGCCGCGCCAGCGCGCCTCGGCGCCGCGCAACGACATGCCGGTCAGGTACTTGGCCGGCAGCATGCCGGCGTAGGTGGACTGCCAACTCGCCACGTGGACCCGCGCGATGGCGGTTGCGTCGCCCGCCTGCGCGTCGCGGATGAGGACCAAGGCACGCTCCCGTTCCAGACCTTCCAAGAAGAAGCTTGGGACGGGAGCGCGCCTTGTCCAGACGTGTTACTGCGAAGAGCCGACCTGCCGGCGCGGGTCCTCGGCCGGATCGACGTAGTTCAGGTCGAACGGCCCGACGCCGTTGATCTGCACCACCGCCTCCTGCGTGACGAAGGCGTAGTGGCGCATGTTCGCGGGCATGGCGAAGAAGCCGCCGGCGGTCAGCGTCTGCACCTTGTCGCGGTCGGCCGTCTCGCCCATGCCGACGGCGAAGGTGCCGGAGAGCACGGTGACCGCCTCGTCCCTGGAATGCCAGTGCGCCGGCACCGCGTAACCGGTCGGGAAGCGGACGCGGACCGCGAAGGGACCGGGCTCGGCCGGCTTGCCGTAGATGACCGACCACTCCGCCCCGGCCGGCAGCGGCGTGGCGGGCTCCCATTTGACGGCGTCGGGGGAGAGGACGACATGCCGGTCGGCCGCCGCAGCGGACGCGGCGGCGACAAGCGCCAGGGACAGGACCGGCAGGAACAGGAACGCACGCGGCATGGCAGGCCTCCTTCACCGGGGATCGGAAGCCGTCAAGCGTACGCCGCGCGCCGCGGCACCGTCCAACGGGGCAAGGAGGCAGAGGCCGGCGCGTTCGCCGCGCCCCTGTCCCTATTCGGGCGGATCACTCCACGGCCGGTTGCACGCGCCGCCGCCGGACGGCTCCGCCGACCAGCTTGAACAGCAACGCCCGCCCCTCCGTCCCCAGCCCCGGGCCGAACACCGCGGCGGCCATGGCGGCGGCGGTCAGCGCCACCTTGCCGGCGGTGAAGGCCGGCGCGACCTCGGCGCCGAACGCCTCCCACCCCACCGCGTAGGCGACCACCGCCGGCGCCAGGATGCCGAGCAGGCGGGCCGGGTTCAGGGGCGCATCGCCAGGGCAGAGGCGGCGGCAGGCCCACTCGGTGACGGTGATCTGGAACAGCTCGCGCCCCAGCACCGCCACCGCCGCGCCCAGCACGCCCCATTGCCACACCAACGCCACCGCCAGCGCCGAGCCGACCGCCAGGCTGGCCGCGGAGATCCACGGCAGCACCCGCATCTGCTTGGCCTTCATCAGCGACACCTCGGAATGCATGCGCACCCCGTGCAGCACGTAGGACAGCGTGAGGAACGGCATGCAGGCCAGCACCGGCGCGTAGTCGGCCGAGGCGATCAGGAAGAGGATCTCCGGCGTGGTCAGCGTCATGCCCAGCGCCGCGGCGGTGAGGACGACGATGAACAGGTGGAAGACGAACTCCGACTGCTCGCGGTCCTCGCCGCCGTGCTGCGCCTCGAAGCGGCGCACCGACCAGATCTGCAGGAACGACGCGGTCAGGAACATGTAGAGGATGGTGGATAGCCGCATGCCGAACGAGAAGACGCCGACCGCCGCCGTGGTCATCAGCACGTTGAGCAGCCAGCGCGCGACGAACTGGTTGGCGATGTCCAGCAGCGACTGCGGCATGAAGGGCAGGCCCAGCGTCACCACCCGTCTGAGGATCGCCGGCGAGAAGCCCACCCCGGTCTTCGCCAGGATCGACGCCATCAGCGACAGGCCGAGGATCGAGAACGCCACCCCGTTGGCCAGAAAGATGCCCGACACGCCGAGGTCCAGCACCAGCAGGAACGCCAGGTTCAGCCCCAGCAGCAGCACCGCCTTGGCGATGGAGACCAGCAGGCACATGCCCGAGCGCTTGTGGACCCGGTAATAGGCCAGCGCCAGCTCGAACATGGTGCTCAGCGCGATGCTGGCCAGCGCCACCGCGATCACCGCGGCGAAGCCGCCGTCGCCGAACAGGCCCTGGCTGACCGCCCAGCCCGCGGGATAGGACAGCGCCAGCAGGACCAGCGTCGCCGCGCCCAGGCCGAACATGGTGGTGCTGACCACGCGGTCGCGGTCCTTCTCCTCCGCATGCTCGAAGTAGACGACGGTGAAGGCGTTGTTCATGCCGATCATCAGCATGACGGCGAGGATGTCGCCGACGACGCCGATCAGCGCGTAGACGCCGAACTCCGACGGCGTCAGCACCTTCGTATAGAGCGGCAACAGCAACAGGCCGGCGGCCCGGTTGACGATGTTGGCCACCGTGTAAATCCAGCCGTGCTTCAGTATCGTTGCCGCTTCGGATGCCATTGTCGGTCCTTCACACAATGGGAAAGGCCGGCGGCCACCCCATTGGGATTAGCCAGCCCGGCGATCATCAGTGGATTCTTCAGCGAATGACTTGCGCTGATGATCGGTACCATGCGGCAGCGCGTCAATTTTGCATTGGGTGAAGCGGCGACTCTTCGGTCATACCCTATGACTGTGACCGAAGAGTTCCCCTGACCGGCCGCAACCGTGCTTTCCGGAGCACACCCGCCCACCGGCCACGCCGCCCGCCCGGCCTCCCCCGGCGGGGCCAAGGTCCCGTCCGGCCACCCCGTTGGCGCGGCGCACACCGCATTGCGGGCACGCGGCCTCCATCGTCCGGGGTGGATTTGACCGGCGTTTACCTACAATTCGCCACGATTTGGCGCCGGACATGCCCCGCTTCGGAGAGGGGACCACCCCAATGCGATCCCCCCGGCGCGGCGCCGCTCATCCCGCGGGGGGCTCCGGTGAGCACTGGTATTCGCCTTCCGAAGCCGCGTGTTACGGCCTCCGACATCCAGGCGCTCCAAAGATTTCTTGATGGCGCGCGGCCCTCATTCCAACTTTTGTACAACAAAACGCGCACCGGCAGCCCTTCGAGCCCGCGGTTTCTTCCGTATGCTTGCGGGGGCCGGACATAAGACACCCAAGACATGTGCAAAGAGCGCCGCCCGCGGAGCGAATTCGCGGCGGACGGGATCATATTGTCAACATGCGGGACGAGTGATGAGCCAATCCGATCCTGAAGCGGTCTTCCAGACCGCCCCGGTCAAGAAGGCCGGCTGGCCGAGCCCGAGCGTCGGGCTGCTGCTGGCGCTGTGCGATGGTGTGGTCCTGGCGCTCCTCGGCTGGATCCTCAGCCGGACGCTGGTGCCCTCGGTTCCGATGCCCGAGCTCGACCTGACGGAACGCGCGCTGGTCACCGGCCTAATGCTGGTGCCGCTGGTGAAGTCGGTGTTCGGCATCTACTCGCTCGGCCGTTTCGATTACGCCGAGCGCACGCGCCGCACCTTCCAGGCCGCGGTGCTGTGCGCCGCCGTGCTCATGGTCCCGTTCGCCGTCATGGACGGCGTGCGCTCGTTCTTCGTGCAGTCGCTGGCCATCGCGCTGGGCGGCTTCGCCGTCACCTTCCTGGCCGACCTGCTGGTGGTGCACGGGCTGCTGACGCTGGTGCTGCAGTGGCGCACCCCGGTCGTCATCGTCGGCGCCGGGTCCGTCGGCGCGGCCGTGGCCGAGAAGCTGCACCGCCTGCCGTGGCTGGGCATGCGCGCCGTGGGCTTCGTCGATGACGACGAGTCGCTGTGGAACACCCGCGTGTCCGGTGTGCCGGTGCTCGGCCCCACCAGCATGCTGCAGGCCGCGCCCGCCATCGCCGCCCAGGCGCAGGCCGCCATCGTCGCCGACGTCGGCCGGCACGGCGCCGACCTGCCGGGCCTGCTGAAGGCCCTGCCCTACCGCCAGGTCTACTGCGTGCTGGGCAACGGCGGGGTGACGGCGCTCGACGCGTCGTACCAGAACCTGCACGGCTCGCTGGCGCTGCGCGTCACGCCGCGCTCGGAAGCGACCTACCTGCGCATCCGCCGGGTCATGGACATCGTGCTGTCGAGCCTGCTGCTGGTGCTGGTGGCGCCGCTGATGCTGGGCATCGCCATCCTGATCAAGCTGGACAGCCCCGGCCCGGTCATGTTCCGCCAGAAGCGCTGGGCCGGCGCCAACCGCACCTTCGACCTGCTGAAGTTCCGCTCCATGCACATCGACGCGGAGGAGCAGCTGAAGCGCCTGCTCGACAGCGACCCGCAGATGCGCGCGGAGTACGAGACCTTCCACAAGCTCAGCTTCGATCCGCGCATCACGCCGTTCGGCCGGTTCCTGCGCAAGACCTCGCTGGACGAGCTGCCGCAGCTCTGGAACATCCTGATGGGCGACATGAGCCTGATCGGCCCGCGCGCCTACATGCCGAAGGAACTGCCCGAGGTCGGCGAGTCCGCTGCGGTGATCGGCAGCGTCCGCCCCGGCCTCACCGGCTACTGGCAGGTATCCGGCCGGCACCGCACCAGCTTCCAGGAGCGCGTGGCGATGGACGTCTTCTACGTCCGCAACCGCGGACTCGTGTTCGACCTGTTCATCCTGTTCAAGACGGCTTTCGTGGTGCTGAGGGGCGAGGGGTCATAGGACGCCCCGCCGCGGCCTTGCGCCCCCGAATAAGGGGTGCAAGGCCGCCTCCTAGGCCGGCCGGGGTGCTCCATCCCGGGCGGTTTAGCTCTTTCACGCGGCTTACGCGGCGGGGAAGCCCCGCGGCACTCTGGCTCCCCAGAGCCAAGCCACGGCATTCGAAAGCAGCGGCCCGGAGACCATGCAGAAGCTCGAGAAATTCCTGACCGTCCTGGTGGTCATGTCGTACGGCGGCACCGTGCTGCCGGCGCTGATCGCCAACGGCGCCCTGCCCACGGGCCCGCTCGACGTCGAGAGCCCGGGCGTGATGATCATCTTCGCCGTCACCTACCTCGTCATCCTGTTCCTGCTGATGCTGCGGCAGGGGATCATCTGGCGGGTGCCGACGGTGAACCCGGTGCTCACCGCGCTGATCATCCTCGCCTTCGTCTCGGCGGCGTGGTCGGTGTTCCCCGACGTGACGCTCCGCCGCTCGGTGGCGCTCACCTTCACCACGCTGTTCGGCCTCTACCTGGCGCTGCGCTGGCGCCTGGACGAGGCGGTGGCGCTGCTGGCGACCGGGCTGGGCATGCTGATCCTGCTGTCCTTCGTCTTCGTCGCGGCGCTGCCGCAGATCGGCGTGGACCAGGACATCCACCGCGGCGCCTGGAAGGGCGTGTTCTTCCAGAAGAACGTCACCGGCCGCATGATCGTCTGGTTCTCGCTCAGCGTGCTGTGGCTGGACTGGATGGGCTGCCGGCCGAAGTGGCTGCTGCGCGGCTCGTTCCTGGCGGCCTTCGTGCTGCTGGTGATGTCGCGCTCGGGCACAGGCCTCCTGTCCACCATCATGGTGGCGGTGGTGATGCTGTCGGTGCGGCTGCTGCGCGTGAACATCCGCACGCTGATTCCGGCGCTGGCCTTCCTCGGCCTCGGCGCCGTGGTGGCGACGACGCTGATCTCCGCCGACTTCCGCGAGGCCATGTACATGCTCGGCCGCGACGCCACGCTGACCGGCCGCACCGAGCTGTGGCGCTTCGCCCGCGAGATGCTGCAGGACAACTTCGTCCTCGGCTACGGCTACGCCGCGTTCTGGTACGGCCTGTACGGCCCGGCCAGCTACTACACCACCGGCTGGGGCATCACCTCGGTGCACAACGGCTGGCTGGAGGTGCTGCTGGACGCCGGCCTGCCCGGCCTGATCATGATGATCTACCTGATGGGCCGGCTGCTGTTCGGCGGCGTGCTGGTCGCCCGCTACGTGGATTGGCGCGAGGCGCCGTGGATCCTCGCGGTGGCGCTCGGCCTGCTGGCCGTCTCCATCTCCGAAAGCGTGTTCCTGGAACGCCATTCGCTCAACTGGGTGGTCTTCGTGCTGGGCGTGACGCGGGTCATCATCCTGCGCCGGCGCGCCAAGGCCCCAGCGTCGTCCCCTGGCCCGGCGCCGCAGGCGACCCCCGCCTACGCCGGTGCCGGCGGGCTCGGCTACGCCCCGACCCGCTGACGACGCGACCACCCGACAACGCACTCAAGACATTCGAAGGCCCGCCATGAAGACCATGCAGGACAAGGTCACCGTCGTGATCCCGACCCGAAACCGGCCGGATCTGGTGACCCGCGCCGTGCACAGCGCGCTGGCGCAGACCTATCGCGACCTCGAGGTGATCGTGGTGGTGGACGGCCCCGACCCGGCCACCGTCGCGGTGCTGGGCGCGATCTCCGACCCCCGCCTGACCGTCGTCGCGCTGGAGAAGAACATCGGCGCCGCCAACGCCCGCAACCTGGGCGTCCAGCGCGCCGCCGGCAGCTGGATCGCCTTCCTCGACGACGACGACCACTGGATGGACGAGAAGGTCGCCGTCCAGATGGCCGCCCGCCCGAAGGACGTGCGCTATCCGGTCATGAGCTGCCGCTGCGAGGTGGTGACGGCGCGCGGCACCTTCGTCTGGCCGCGCCGGCTGGCGACGCCGAAGGACGCCATCGGCGACTACCTGTTCGTCCGCAAGGGCCTGTTCAAGGGCGAGACCTTCGCCCCCACCACCACGCTGCTGGCGCCCAGGGAACTGCTGCTCAAGCACCCCATACCCGTCTCGCTGTTCGACGACTGGGAGTGGCTGATCGGCTGCGGCCGCATCAAGGGCTGCGCGCTGATCACCGTGCCGGAGGCGCTGGCCGTCCACTACACCGAGAACAACCGCATCACCCTGTCCACCTGCCACAACATCGACGACGCGCTCGGCTGGGCGCAGACGATGCAGCCGCTGCTCTCGCCGCGCGCCTACGCCAGCCTGCTGCTGCAGGCCACCGGCGGCGAGCCGGCGGCGCGCACCGGCGCGGTGCGCTGGAAGATCCTGGGCGAGGCGATGCGGCGCGGCTCGCCGACGCCGATGGCGCTGGCGACCTTCACCATGCACTCGCTGTTCCCGGTCGCGCTGCGCCGCCGGCTGCGCCAGGCGCTGTTCTCCGCCCACTCCGCCGCCTGAGAGGGGAGACCGAGCGCATGACCCGCACGCGTACCCGCGTGGCCTTCGCCACGCCCGGCGCCCTGGACGGCGGCGGCATCGGCCGCATGACCGACTACATCGTGGACCAGCTGGACACCCGTGGCCGGCGCACCGGCGTGGGGCCGAACACCGTGGTGCTCGACACCCGCGGCCGCGGCAGCGTCTTCCTGTCGCCCTTCTACCTCGCCGCGGCGCTCGCCCGGCTGGTGCGCATGCAGGCGCGGGGCGAGGTGGACGCCGTCCACATCAACGTCTCGGAGCGCGCCAGCTTCCTGCGCAAGGCGGCGATCCAGGCGGCGGCCGGCCTGTTCGGCACGCCGACCGTGGTGCACCTGCACGGCGCCTCCTTCGTCGATTACTTCCGCGGCGGCCCGTTCGCCCGCGCCATTTCGCGCTGGCTGTTCCGCCGGTGCACGCGCGCCATCGTGCTCGGCCACGGCTGGCGCGACTTCCTGGTGGAGGAGGTCGGCATCGACCCCGGCAAGGTGGACGTGCTGTACAACGCCGTGCCCGACTTCGTCGGCCCGGACGTCGAGCGCGCACCGCCGCCCTCCGGTGATCCGGCCGGCGAGCCGGTCCGCCTGCTGGTGCTGGCGCACCTCAGCGAGCGCAAGGGTATCGGCACGCTGCTGAACGCCGCGCGGCTGCTGCGGGAGCGCGGCGTCGCCTTCCGCCTGACGCTGGGCGGAAACGGCGACATCGACGGCTACCGCCGCATGGCCGGGGAGCTGGGAATCGCCGACTCCTGCGATTTCCTCGGCTGGGTGACGCGCGATCAGGCGCACGACCTGATCCGCTCGCACCATATGCTGCTGCTGCCCTCGACGCACGAGGGGCTGCCGATGGTGATCCTGGAGGCGCTGTGCGCCCGGTTGCCGGTGATCACCACGCCGGTCGGCTCGATCCCCGAGGTGCTGGACCACCGCGAGACGGCGCTGATCGTGCCGGTCGGCGAGCGGGAGGCGCTGGCCGATGCGGTGCAGGCGCTGGCCTCAGACCCGGAGCTGTACCGCGCGGTCGGCGAGGCCGGCCGCCGCCTGTTCGAGGAGCAGTTCAACATCGAGGGCTACTGCGAGCGGCTGTGCGCCGTCTACGACGCGCTCAGCCGGCCCGGCCCGCGCCGCCCGCAGCGGATCGCCGACGGCGAGCCGGCCCCGGTGCTGGCCGACAGCCGCCCGCCGGCCAAGGCGTCGCTGCCCCGCGTCGGCCGCCACTAGCCCGAACGGAACCTGGAACGGTCAGAAGACCAGGAGTGGACATGATCTACATCGTCAGCCCCGGCGGTACCCAGGAAAAGGGAGGGATGGGGCGGATCGTCGACAACTTCACCACCGACCTGCGCGAGAACCGGCCGGACATCCGCTTCGAGGTGGTGGACAGCTACGGCCCGGGCAAGTTCCACCTGATGCCGTTCTACTTCGCGCTGGCGGTGGCGCGGCTGGGCCTGTGCTTCCTGGCCGGGCGCGGCAACCTCGTGCACATCCACATGGCCGAGCATGGCAGCGTGCTGCGCAAGGGCATCATCGTCGCGCTGGCGGCGCTGTTCCGGGTGCCGGTGGTGCTGCACCTGCACGGCGGCCGCTTCCCCGAGCAGGTGCGCAACGCCGGCCCGCTGACCCGCTGGGCGATCCGGCGGCTGGTGGCGGCCTGCAGCGAGACGGTGGTGCTCGGCGACTTCTGGCGCCGCTTCATGACCGAGGAGTTCGGGGCGGAGGCCAAGCGGGTGACAGTGCTGCACAACGCGGTGCCCGGCCCGTCGGCCATCCCGCTGCGCGCCAGCGACCGCCCGGTGCGCCTGCTGTTCCTCGGCCGGCTGATCAAGCTGAAGGGCATCCACGTGCTGCTGGAGGCGCTGGCCACCGAGCCGTGCCGCGCGCGGCCGTGGGAGCTGGTGATCGCCGGCGACGGCGACCTGGAGACCTACCGCAGGCAGGCGGCGGCCTTGGGCCTGTCGGACCGTGTCACCTTCACCGGCTGGCTCGACCAGGACGGCTGCCGGCGGCAGCTGGCCCAGGCCGATGTGCTGGTGCAGCCCTCCATGTTCGAGGGGCTGCCGATGGCGGTGCTGGAGGCGATGGCGCACGGGCTGACCATCGTCGCCACCCCCGTCGGCTCGGTCGGCGACGCCATCGAGCACGAGGTCACCGGCCTGCTGGTGCCGCCCGGCGAGGTCGAACCGCTCACCTCGGCCCTGGTCCGCGTTCTCGACGACGCAGCGCTGCGCCGGGAGCTGGGGATCGGCGCGCGGCGCAAGTTCGAGACCTGCTTCGACATCGCCGTCTACCGCGAGCGCCTGATCGACATCTACCGCCGCAACGCCCGCCACTGGCGCTCCGAGCCGGAGACGGTGCCGGCGGCGGACGGGACCGCGTCGACGGTGGCACGGCGGCTGGGATGACTTTTTAGCCCCCTCCCCATCCCTCCCCCGCTTCGCGGTGGAGGGGGCAGAGCGGCGGAGTTCCCTCCACCGCAAAGCGGGGGAGGGTTAGGGAGGGGGCCAACACACATTGCCATTAGCCCTCTCTCGGAGGACCAAACCCATGAAGGAAGCCTTCGGCGCCCTGGTGCGCTGGTCGGGCCTCGACGCGGCGCTGCGGTTCCTGTTCGCGCGCCGGCGGGTCACCATCGTCGTCTACCATGACCCCGACCCCGACATCCTGCGCCAGCATCTCGCGTGGTATGCCAAGCGTTACACCTTCACCACGCTGGACGCCGTCGCCGACGCCATGGACAGCGGCCGGTGGGACTCCCTGCCCCGCTATCCCCTGGTCGTCACGCTCGACGACGGGCACCTCGGCAACGCCAAGCTCGAGCCGTTGTTCCGCGACTACGGCGTGCGGCCGACCATGTACCTGTGCAGCCGCATCGTCGGCACCGCGCGGCCCTACTGGTGGCAGACCGCCGCCGCCGACCGCATCGGCCCGGAAGCGCTGAAGGTCGTCCCCGACACCGAGCGCCGCCGCCGCCTCGCCGAAGCCGGCGACGACCCCGACGTTGATGCCCGCGGCCCACGCCAGGCGCTGTCCTGGGACGAGGTGCGAGCCATGGCCGGCGTCTACGACTACGGCGGCCACACCCGGCACCACCCGATCCTCCTGCAATGCGACGACCGGACTGCCGCCGAGGAGATCGGCCTGTGCAAGACCGAGATCGAGGATGCCCTGCACGGGCCCTGCGCCCACTTCGCCTACACCAACGGCGACTTCGGCGAGCGCGAGGTGGCGCTGATCCGCGCCTCCGGCTACCGCACGGCACGCAGCATCGAGCCGGGCTGGAACGGCCCGAACGCCGACCCCTTCCGCCTCAAGGCCTTCCCGGTCAGCGACGACGTCAGCGTCGGCTGGCTGGCGGTGCAGATCACCGGCATCCCGAGCTGGGCGCGCAAGCTGAAGGCGCTGCTGCGCGGACGCGGCGCCGGAACGGCCCCGGCCTATCCCGAACCGGCGAGCGCGCTGGGCGGACGCGGCTGACGACATCGGCCGTAAGTAAAATTTCGATTTTCCGCCTAAGACAGAAGAGTTCCGCAGGATACCCAGCTTCATCAACGTATTATCATCCTTTGCCCCCTCGCATTCCTGAGACTTCAACGCAATAAATGGGGAAAGCAGGGTGCGTGTTCCGATCTCTCTAGGAGGTTCCTTCACGATGTCGACGACCGCCAACATCCAGTCCACCATTGATCCCGCCGTCGCCCCCTCCATCGCCAAGGACATCCGTTCCTTTATCGTCGAGAGCTTCCTGCTTGGTCAGGACTCCGGGTTCGACAACTCTGAGTCGCTGCTGGAGTCGGGAATCATCGACTCGACCGGCATCATGCACGTGGTCGCGTTCCTGGAGGAGACGTTCGGCGTCGCCATCGAGGACGACGACCTGGTGGCCGACAACCTGGACTCCGTGGACCGCATCGCCGGCTTCGTCGGCCGCAAGCAGGCCCTGAAGGCCGCGGCCTGAGCACAGCCACACGGCGGGGACACCTCAATGGCCTTCCTGGTCCACCACCTCCTGGCCGAAACCGCCCGGCGCGACCCACACAAGGCCGCGCTGATCGCGGGATCCACGCGCCGCACCTTCGCGGAGCTGGACGCCGACAGCGACGCCGTGGCCTGCGCGCTGCAGCGCCAGGGCGTCGCACGCGGCGACCGCGTCGCCATCATGCTGGAGAACTCGGTCGAGTACGTGATCGCCTTCTTCGGCGCCATGAAGGCCGGCGCGGTCTATGTCCCCGTCAACCCGTCCACCAAGGCGGACAAGCTCGCCTACATCCTCAACGACTGCGGCGTGCGGGCGCTGGTGGCACCCACGGCGCTGACCCGCACGGTGCTGCCGGCGCTGGCCGAGGCGCCGTCGGTGCAGGCCACCCTGTGGGTCGGCCCGGTGCTGCCGGCGCTCGGCGGCGCCGCCTCGATCGCCGAGATCCTGGCCGACACCGCCCGTCCCGTCCCGGCCGACCCCGGCTGCATCGACCAGGACCTCGCCGCGATCCTCTACACCTCCGGCACCACGGGCAAGCCCAAGGGCGTGATGCTGACGCACGCCAACCTGGTGGCCACCGCCCGCTCAATCGCCGGCTATCTCCGGAACACGCCGGACGACGTGGTGCTGTGCCTGCTGCCGCTGACCTTCGGCTACGGCCTGTCGCAGGTCACCACCTCGGCGCTGGTCGGCTTCACGCTGGTGCTGGAGCGCTCCTTCGCCTTCCCGCTCGACACGCTGAAGCGCATGGTCGAGCACCGCATCACCGGCCTGCCCGGCGTGCCCACGGTCTTCGCCACGCTGCTGCAGATGGACGCGGCGAAGGACGCCGACCTGTCCTCGCTGCGCTACCTGACCAACGCGGCGGCCCCGCTGCCGGTGGCCCACCTCCAGCGGGTGCGCGAGCTGTTTCCCGGGGCGGCATTCTACTCCATGTACGGCGCCACCGAGTGCTCGACCCGCATCGCCTACCTGGAACCGTCGGAGCTGGCCGCCCGGCCCGGCTCGGTCGGCAAGGCGATCCCCAACTGCGAGGCGTACGTCGTCGATGAGGCCGGCCGCCGCGCCGCGCCCGGCGAGGTCGGCGAGCTGGTGGTGCGCGGCGCCAACGTCATGCGCGGCTACTGGAACCGGCCGGACGCCACGGCCGACCGCCTGCGCGACGGCGCCTACCACACCGGCGACCTGTTCCGCGCCGACGAGCAGGGCTTCCTCTATTTCGTCGCCCGCAAGGACGACGTGTTCAAGTGCCGCGGCGAGAAGGTCTCGCCCAAGGAGGTCGAGGCGGTGCTGTGCGAGCTGCCCGACGTGGCCGAGGCCGCCGTGCTCGGCGTGCCCGACCCGGCGGACGGCATGGCGGTGAAGGCCGTGATCGTCCCGCGCGAGGGCACCACGCTGGCCCCGGCCGCCATCGTCCAGCACTGCCGTGCCCGCCTGGAGGGGCACATGGTGCCCAAGTTCGTGGAGTTCCGCGCCGAGCTGCCGAAGACCGAGTCCGGCAAGCTGAAGCGCAGCGAACTCGCCATCCCCGCCTGAAGCTCCCCTTTCTGGAGAAACGC
This sequence comes from Azospirillum sp., assembly GCF_050789165.1. Taxonomy (NCBI): domain Bacteria; kingdom Pseudomonadati; phylum Pseudomonadota; class Alphaproteobacteria; order Rhodospirillales; family Azospirillaceae; genus Azospirillum; species Azospirillum sp. The sequence continues at coordinate 4,576 of NZ_JBOZRT010000125.1, read as the reverse complement.
GCCGATGTGTGGTGTCGCCGGTATCTTCGCGGGCCCGCGTGCCGAACCGCCGTCGCTGGACGAGTTGCGGCGCATGATCGCCATGCTGGGCCACCGCGGGCCCGACGGCTACGGCTTCTACCGCGACGAGCGGGTCGGGCTGGCCCACTCGCGGCTCAGCATCGTCGGCCTGGCCGGCGGCTTCCAGCCGATCCACAACGAGGACCGCACGGTCTGGATCACCTTCAACGGCGAGATCTTCAACCACGTCGAGCTGCGGCGTGAGCTGGAGGCCCGCGGCCACCGCTTCTACACCAACACCGACACCGAGGTGATCGTCCACGCCTACGAGGAGTGGGGCTCGGCAACGTGGCCGAAGCTCAACGGCCAGTTCGCCATCGGCCTGTGGGACACCGTTGCGCGCAAGCTGTGGCTGGTGCGCGACAAGCTGGGCATCCTGCCCCTCCAGTTCGCCCGCGTCGGCGAGCGCATCGTCTTCGCCTCCGAGGCCAAGGCGCTGTTCGCCGGCGGCAGCGTGACGCCGACCTTCGACGGCGCCCACCTCGCCCAGGTCTTCACCCAGTGGACCGTGGCGCCGCAGGGCACCGTGTTCGCCGGCGTCCACATGGTGCCGGCCGGCACCGCGCTGTGCATCGACCAGAACCTGACGGTCACCGAGGAGCGCTACTGGTCCCCCAACTTGGCCGGCGACCCTGCCCTGGCCAACCTGACCCTGGAGGAAGCCGCCGAGGCGCTGGGTGAGAAGCTGTTCGACGCGGTGAAGCTGCGCCTGCGCGCCGATGTGCCGGTGGGCGTCTACATCTCCGGCGGGCTCGACAGCTCGGTCATCGCCGCGCTGGTGCGCTGGGGCAAGCAGGGGCACGTGCACTCCTTCGGCGTGCGCTTCGCCGACCCGGCCTTCGACGAGACCCCGCAGCAGCGCCTCGTCGCCGGCTTCACCGGCACCGAGCACCACGACATCGTCTGCGGCCCGGCCGAGATCCAGGCGGCGCTGCCCGATGTGGTCTGGCACGGCGAGATGCCGCTGGTGCGCACCGCCCCGGCGCCGCTGTTCCTGCTCTCCCGCCTCGTGCGCAACAGCGACATCCGCGTCGTGCTGTCCGGCGAGGGCGCCGACGAGCTGCTGGGCGGCTACGACATCTTCAAGGAGGACCGCATCCGCCGCTTCTGGGCGCGCCGGCCGGACTCCGCGCTCCGCCCGCAGCTCCTGGGCCGCATCCACGCCTTCGCGGCGATGAACGGCGCCAAGGACAGCCGCCTGTGGCAGAGCTTCTTCCGCCGCGGCCTCACCGACACCGACGACCCGTTCTACGCCCACCGCATCCGCTGGGCCAACACCGCCTGGACGCTGCGCCTGCTCGCCCCCGACGTCCGCGCCGCCTGCGACCCGGCCCGTATGGAGGCCGACATCCTCGCCCATCTGCCCGAGGGCTGGCAGGGCTGGAACCCGCTCTCCCGTGCGCAGGCGGTGGAGATGGACAGCTTCCTCACCCCCTACCTGCTGTCCAGCCAGGGCGACCGGGTGGCGATGGCGAACTCCATCGAGGTGCGCTACCCGTTCCTCGACCCGGACGTGGTGGACTTCTGCAACGCGCTGCCGCCGCGCCTGAAGATGCTGGGCCTGCGCGACAAGCTGCCGCTGCGCCGCATCGCCCGCGACCTGCTGCCGGCCGAGATCGGCCACCGCCCGAAGCGCCCCTACCGCGCGCCGATGACCACCGCGCTGTTCGGAGCGAACGCGCCGGAATACGTGCGCGACCTGCTGTCCGAGCAGATGCTGTCCCGCTACGGGCTGGTCGATGCCCAAGGCGCCGCGGCGCTTGCCGCCAAGGCGCACCGCCAGGACGGCCGCATGGCCGGCGAGCGCGAGGAGATGGCCCTGGTCGGCGTCCTCACGCTGCAGATGCTGGCGCACGCCTATCACGACACCTTCCGCCAGCGCGCGTCCGACCGGCTCGCCGCGCTGGAGGGCACCCCGATCCACGTGCTCGAGGACCGAGTTGGGGCGGACCACCACTCGGCCGAGCGCGCGGCCTGAGCCGTCCCCGCCGACGGGCGGGGGCTGTATGCAAACCAAACCTGGGAAACACATCATGCGCGACAACCAGATTGTGTTCGATCGCAGCGCCCTGGACATCGACTACGCCGCCGCGGCGCGCGAGATCGAGGAGTCCATCCGCCACATCGTCGCCGTCGATCTGCGGCGCCAGGGCGTGGTGCTGGGCGTGTCGGGCGGCATCGACTCCGCCGTCTGCGCCACGCTTGCCGTCCGGGCGCTCGGCGCCGAGCGCGTCCGCCTGCTGCTGATGCCGGAGAAGGAGTCCTCCCCGGACAGCACCCGCCGCGGCCGCCTGCTGTGCGAGGGCCTGGGCGTGACGCCGGTCATGGAGAACATCACCGCGCCGCTGACCGCGCTCGGCTGTTACGAGCGCCGCGACGCCGCCATCCGCCGCCTGATCCCGGAGTTTGGCAATGGCTGGAAGCAGAAGATCGGCCTCGCCGCCGGCCTGCTCGACCACGACCGTGTCAATTACTTCACCATCACCGTGGAGTCGCCGGACGGCATCCGGCAGACCACGCGCATGCCGGTGGACGTCTATCTGGAGGTGGTCGCCGCCACCAACCTGAAGCAGCGCGTGCGCAAGACCATGGAGTACACGCACGCCGACGCGCTGAACTACGCCGTGCTCGGCACGCCGAACCGGCTGGAGTACGAGCTGGGCTTCTTCGTCCGCGGTGGCGACGGGCTGGCCGACCTCAAGCCGATCGCGCACCTCTACAAGACGCAGGTCTACGCCATGGCCGCGCACCTCGGCGTGCCCGAGGACATCCGCAACCAGGCGCCGAGCACCGACACCTACACCCTCGAGCAGAGCCAGGAGGAGTTCTACTACGCGCTCCCCTACGACCAGCTCGATCTCGCGCTGTGCGCCTACGGCAGCGGCGTGCCGGAGGACGAGGCGGCCCGCGCGCTCGGCATCGCGCCGGCGCAGGTGGCCCGCGTCTACAAGGACATCACGCTGAAGCGCCGCACCTCGGCGCGCATCCTGCGCGACGCCGTGCTGGTGCAGGACGTCGAGGTCGAAGGGATCGCCGCATGAGCGTCGTCGCCTGGGCACAGCGCGGCATCGCCCGGTACGAGCCGCTCGACCGCCCGGACCTCGAAGCGTTCCAGCGCGGCACCTTTGGCGATGGGGCCCTGCAACTCGACCACGCCCATTTCCACTGGGCGTTCGAGGAGGTGCCGAGCCCCGACCCCGAGGGCGTGCAGTTCTGGCTGTGCAAGCGCAACGGTGCGGTCGTCGGGCAGCAGGCCGGCATCCCGTTCCGCCTCAAGGTGGGCGAGCGGGTGTGCCGCGCCTCCTGGGCGATCGACCTCATGGTATCGCCGGAGTGGCGTCTGCGCGGCGTCGGCCCGGCGCTGTCGGAGACCCACTCCCTGTCCAGCGAGGTGGCGGTCGGCGTCGGCATCTCGGACGCGGCGTACAAGGCGTACAAGCGTGGCGGCTGGCTCGACCTGGGTGGGCTGACCACCTTCGTCCGCCTGATCGACCTGCGGCGCTGCGTTCAGGCCAGCAAGCACGACGGCCCGCTCGCCCGCGTCCTTGCGACGGCCGGCACGCCGTTCGCGGCTGCCGCCTCGGCCGGCTTCGCCGGTCTGGCCCGGCTGCGCGGCGCCCGCCTGGAGGAGGTGCCGGCCTTCGATGGGCGGGTGGACGCCCTGTGGGCAGCGGTGGCGCCGCACCACGCGGTGATCGCCGAGCGCAACCGGGACTTCCTGTCCTGGCGCTTCGACCGCTGCCCGACGGCCGGGCGCTTCCGCCGGCTCTACGTGCTGCGCGGGGGCGAGCTGGTGGGGTACGTGGTGCTGCGCGTGGACCATTGGAAGGGCGCGTCGGTCGGCGTGGTGGTGGACTATCTGGCCCGGCCGGGCTGGGAGGCCGCCGCGTTCGCCCTGGCGGTGTCGTTCGCCCGGCGCGGGCGGCTGGCGGCGCTGCTCTGCCGCACGCTGAACGCGGCGATCGAGCGGCCGCTCCGGCGCATGGGCTTCCTGTGCCTGCCCAACGGCCTGCACGCGCCGACGCGGATCATGGCCCGGCCGGCACCGGGAGCCGAAGACTTGGCTGGCCTGCTGTCCAACCCGCGCAACTGGTTCGTCACCGCGGCCGACAGCGACCTCAGCTTCAAGGAGCTGGGCGCCTAAGCCGATCTCACAGCACACCGAGCTCACCCGACCCCGCCCCTCCGCCGCCTTCCCAGGTGGCGGCGGTGCCGGGGCCGCCCGGTTCCGCGCACGAAGCGCGGCAGGGCGGGGCCGGGTGAACCAGCGCGGGGCGCCGGCGCCAGCCGGCGCCCCGTCGCTTGTTTACGGGAGAGTTGCAGGAAGCGGCGGAGTTCCCTCCCCCGCCCAGCGGGGGAGGGATAGGGTGGGGGCAAAACGCCGCCGCCCGCCGCTGGTGAGGGCGGCGGGCGGCGGCGATGGTGAAGAGCGATCGCTATGATCCGTGTGTCTGGTGAACGCCTTGAAGACCTGGCGGCGACCTACTCTCCCACGTCTTGAGACGCAGTACCATCG